>NZ_JBWKYN010000057.1:0-30384 GCF_059423785.1 Arcicella sp. GW458-12-2-14-TSB2
CCTCGCTAAGGATATTTTTGTTTTGTACCTATATTGCAATACAGAGCTGTTAAGCAAAATCCTTTTCTCTTAGCTGGTGACTTAAGTCACCAGCTAAGAGAAAAGGATTTTTGAGGATTATATTTAACCGTTTTACTCCTACACAATTTCAACACTAGCGGCTCTTTTAGCTGGAAAATAAGAGGCTAATAACGTAATGATTACTACTACTACTGCCGTAAAGAAGAAGTCTGAGAACTCCATTTTAATAGGATAAGCATCTATTAAAGCTCCGACGATTCCCATTGAAATAAAGCCATAAGTAAGTTGTAACCAACAAATGGTGAAACCTAAAATTAATCCAACGATGGCACCTGTAAAAGCTACGATAGCCCCTTCTAATAGGAATATCTTTTGTATGATTTTGGCATCTGCTCCCATGGCATACAAGGTTTTTACATCTTCTTTTTTCTCAATAGCCAACATCGACAACGAGAAAAATATATTAAAACTAGCGATACCTATGATAAAAGTAAGTGTTAGGAATACAAACAACTTTTCAATTTTGATAGCCCTTAATAAAGAAGCGTGTTGTTCATCTTGGTTTTGCACGACAAACTCATTACCTAATACATCCTTTAAGGCATCTTGAATAGTAGCCACTTCCTCTTCATTAGCTACTTTTATTTCTAAAGCCGTTCGCTGATTTTCTAATTCAAATAAATTTTGGGCAAACGAAAGCGGTGCATAAATATAATTATCATCATATTGTTGTTCTATCGCAAACACACCCGCTGGCACCAGATTCATTTTATTAAAAGCATCGGTAGCATAAAAGTTCAGCGTTTTTGTTTGCTTATTTCTAGGATACCATACTTCTAAAGGCGTAAAAAAAGCATCAATATCTATTCCTAACTTCACGGCAATACCCGACCCTACAATGGAATAAGCAATGCCGCTATCTTGAAGGATGGCATGACCATCAATCATGGTTTTCTGCAAACGTTCTTGTTTCAAAAAACTTTCGTCAACACCCTTTAAATTTACGACCATTTGGGCATTGCGGTAACGTAGTAACACGTTTTCTTCAATTACCTGTGTGATACTTCCTATACCGTGAACTTTGCTGATTTTTTTTAAGAGTGCTGGTGGACAGCTAAAGTATTTTCCTTTTTTAGCACTAACTTTCAAATCTGCGTCAAAGCTTTTATACAAGCCTCTTTGGAAATCTTCTAGTCCATTAAATACTGACAAAACAACTACCAAAGCCATCGTTCCAACACCTACTCCTAACATCGAAATCATCGATATTAAAGAGATAAAAGATGTTTTTTTTCTAGCAAAAAAGTATCGTTTTGCAATAAAGAAAGGGAAATTCATAATGATTTTATTGAGTGAGTTGTGATTGAGTGAGTTAGTGAATTAGGCAGTGGTGAGTTAGTGAGTTTCGAGCTGACGATTTTTCTTAAAATATCTTTTCTGTAAATAATGAGTAGTGCTGAACGTGTTCAAAAAATCACTCAATCACAAATCACTAACTCAATCACTAACTCACAACTCTCCATCTACTCCTCTATCTCCTCTCCTTCTTTCAACGGTGGAATGTCTAGACCAGAAATTAAGGCATCCATTTGGGCGGCGTATTCAGCGGTATCGTCGATAAAAAATTCAAGGTTTGGAATAATCCTCGCTTGATTACGAATTCTATTGCCTAAAATCCCTCTAATATGCTTAGATTTTTCACGAATGTCTTGTAATAAACCTGCTTTATCGTTAGCCAGCATAAAACTTAGATATACTCTTGCTATTGCTAAATCGGGAGTCATTTTAACGTCTGTTATCGTTACAAATGCCTTTCCGAAAGTTGTACGCATATCTTTTTGAAAAATGTCGCTCAAATCTTGTTGAATTAATTTAGCGAATTGTTGTTGTCTTTTCGATTCCATTTTAATGTTAATTTCTGCAAATACTAATAATCATTATTTGCGCCGTTGCATAAACTTCTTATGCTCTTCTTCAATAATCTCACAAATTTCGGAATAATTATTGGATTCACCGTAAATTCGTGAAAAACTTGAATACCTTAACAAAATATGCTCAGTTTCTTTAAAGTAAACGCTGTCTATCAAATTTTTAGTTTATTGATTTTACTAATCCTTATCCGAATGCCCGTGTATTTGGTAGGTTTACCACAACTGATTCCAGAATTGCAATGGATGTTGGTTGGCGAGCAAATCAACAAAGGCTTTGTAATGTATTCTGAAATCTGGGATAATACTGCTCCGCTTTCTACATTAGTTTACGCTGGGCTCGACGGACTCTTTGGGCGTTCACAGTCTGTTTATCAAATTGTGGCTTTGCTACTTACCTACTTTCAAGCTGTTTATTTCAACGTAATGGTCAATAACAGAGACCTCTTCGTAAAAAGGAATTACTTGCCGGGTTTGTTCTATTTACTTTTTATGAACATATCGTTCGACTGCTGTACACTGTCACCAGTATTGATGGCTACTACCTTCGTATTACTGTCGTTGGGTACCTTGGTTAAACAAATGAACCGTTTACAAGCAACCGATGAAGTATTTGAAATTGGCTTTTTCATAGGATTGGCTACCTTATTTTATCCTCCAGCAGGGGTATTTATTTTGTGGGCTACCTCCTCATTATTATTCTTTAGTGGTACTACCTTGCGTCAGCACTCTTTATCAATCTTTGGGTTCTTGTTTCCTTTATTACTTACTGCACTATTTTTCTATCTGAATGGTACGTATGACGCTTTCTCCAGAAACTTTATTTCTTCCGTATTACAGCTTCGTCAATATGATTTGAATGACTTCCGAAGTTTGTTGGCTACGTTGCTTCTTCCTTTCACTTTCGGAGTATTAGGCTTTCTAAGATTGGTAAATGCCGTTGGATTCAATAATTACCAGATTCGTTGTCAACAAGTAATGATGATTTGGGCCATCGCTGGTGTTGTGTCTATCGGTTTAATGCCTTTCTTGGCACCCATGCAATTCATCATTTTTGTGCCTGCTATCGCATTTTTCACCGTTAGTTTTTTTAATAATACCAAAAGAGCGTGGTTGGCAGAGCTGACTTGCTTGGCGTTGTTTTCGGCTGTTTTATTGATTCACTACCAAGCAGTATATTTCAAAGGGGTAGAAACTTTTGTACAACTAAAAAACTTGAAACTAAAAGAAGAGCCTGACATAAAACTAAGCAATAAAAAAATACTGGTTTTTGGCGATGGTATGGAAGAGTACAAAAATAACTTTGCCGCTACTCCTTATATCAATTGGAGTTTAGCAAAATACGAACTGGAGAATCTGGATAATTATAATAATGTGATTAACATTTTGAGCAATTTCGAGAAGGATTATCCCGAAGTAATTATTGACAAGGTGAATCTAACACCAAAGTTATTCAAAAGAATACCCGTATTAGCTCGTAAATATCATGCAGTTGGAAATGGCGTTTATCAGTTAAATTAATATAAACATATCATTTTCAACACATTATCACTAGCGAGGCACTTAAGCCCCTCGCTAGTGATAATAGGATTAGCAAGGTATCTTGTCAATCCTAGTTTTATGTCTTCCCCCTTCAAACTCAGTTGAGAAAAATACTTTTGTAATTTCAATAGCATCTGCTAAACTCATGAAGCGAACAGGAATACACAAGATGTTGGCATCGTTATGCTGACGTATCAATGATGCAACTTCTACGTTCCAAGCCAATCCTGCACGAATTCCCTGATGTTTATTAGCAGTAATAGCCACTCCGTTGGCACTACCGCACAACAAAATCCCAAAGGTATATTCCTTGTTTTCTACGGCTGATGCTACTGGGTGAGCAAAGTCTGCGTAGTCGCAAGAAGCATCACTATAAGGCCCAAAATCATTTACTTCGTAGCCTTCAGCTGTTAAAAATTTTATTAATTCGGTTTTATATTCAAACCCTGCATGGTCACCTCCGATGGCGATTTTCTTGATAAATTCCATAAAAAAGTATGTATTTGTAAAATCTAACGTTTTTTTTCGTTACTTCAACTTATTCATTAACAAAGGTACGGAAGTATCAATATTTTTTAACGATTAAAATTAGAAAAGCTATGACAGACAGAGAGAGCGAGAAACTAATGACGCACGATGATAAGATTAAAAAAGCGTTTATTGACCATACTTGGGCAGAAATTCATTCTGAAGAATCTTGGAGAACTTTCAAGATTATGGCTGAATTTGTAGAGGGGGTAGACAAATTAGCAAAGATTGGTCCATGTGTTTCTATTTTTGGCTCGGCAAGAACAAAACCAGAAAATCCTTATTATTTAATGGCTGAAGAAATTGCCTCTAAATTGGTTCGTCATGGTTATGGCGTAATTACGGGTGGTGGGCCTGGCCTGATGGAGGCCGCTAACAAAGGTGCAAAATTACAAGGTGGAAAATCGGTAGGCTTAAATATAGAATTGCCCTTTGAGCAAAAACCCAATGACTACATCGACCGCGACAAGAGTATTGATTTTGAATACTTCTTTGTTCGTAAGGTAATGTTTGTAAAATATTCTCAAGGGTTTATTATCATGCCCGGTGGCTTTGGTACTTTAGACGAAATGTTTGAATCACTTACATTGATGCAAACCCAAAAAATAGGACGTTTTCCAGTAGTATTGGTAGGCAAAAAATATTGGAGTGGATTATTGGAATGGGTAAAGGAGACGATGATTTCGGAAGGAAATATAAATCCAGATGATTTAAACTTGATTTCATTAGTGGATAATCCGACAGATGCCGTAAAAGTAATTGATGACTTTTATGCTAAGTATTTGTTGAAACCTAACTTCTAAAAAAAGTAAATAAGCAGTCACTCGCCTGAGGCGAGTGACGACTATTAAAAGGCTTCCAGCCTAAATCTACCCCTAAAAAAACACTAATATGTCTGAACTAAGAAAAGCCAACGTTCCTTATGCTACTTATTTCATAACGCTCTCCGTAGTAGGTTGGATTGATGTTTTCACACGACAAATCTATACTGAAGAAATCATTAAAAATTTAAAGTATTGTCAGGCACACAAAGATTTAGAAATCTTTGAATATGTAATCATGCCAAGTCATATCCATCTGATTTGTAGGAGAAATAATGCATTACGATTGGGCGATTTATTACGAGACTTTAAGAGTTATTCAGCAAAAGAGATTCTAAAACTGATTCAAGCGAATCCAGAAGAAAGTAGGCAAGAATGGATGATGTATATGTTTAAGTTTTTTGCTAATCGCTATGCACAAAATGCTGAGTTTATGTTTTGGCAAAAAACAAATTATCCCATTGAATTATATTCTCAGAAAGTAACCCAACAAAAAGTAGATTATATTCATAACAATCCTGTAAAAGCTGGTATCGTTACCGACCCAGCTTATTATTTATATAGCAGTGCTTGCCCCCTTTCGCCCATAAAAACTAGTCAAAGGTAATACAAATGTAAACACAGTGCAGTCGCTCGCTTCAAGCGAGTGACCATTATTATGAGGCTTCCAGCCGAAAAAACAATGACGGCTAGAAGCCTTTTTAATAGTCGTCACTCGTCAGAGACGAGCGACTGCGATTGTTTACTTCTTAGGCTCATTCAGTTCTATTACATACCCATCAGGGTCAGTAACATAGATTTGGAAAGCTCCATCAAAACGCATTTGTCTATGATAAGCCACATTATTTGCTTTTAAAAAAGCCTCAATACCATCAGCAGAATTAGTTGGGATTGATAAAGAAAAATGCGCACCGTTTTTATCATTATTGGCTACAGGTTGTTCTCTGCCCAGCAATAAATGCAGTTCTTGCCCCGGTGCTATTTTAAACCACCTTCTGATTGCTAATAAGTTATCTGGCACATCTACAGGGGACAATCCGATAATTTCTCGATAGAACTTTGCACTTACTTTCAAATCCTTTACTGCCAAACCCACGTGGTTATAAGAAAGAATTTCTATTCCTTTTTTCGGAGCATCTTGTGCGAAAGTTGTATTACTGAACACTAGGCAAACGATTAAGCCTGCAATCAATTGAACTGTTTTCATTGGTTGATTTTAGATTGTTTATAAATTTCCTTTTTTTAATTCTTTCACCGCATAATCAGCCGCACGGGCAGTCATGGCCATATAAGTTAGGGATGGATTCACACAAGATGCTGAAGTCATGAAGGCTCCATCTGTTACAAATACATTCTTACAAGCCCAAACCTGATTCCATTTGTTGAGGACAGAAGTCTTAGGGTCGTGTCCCATTCTGGCTGTTCCCATTTCGTGAATCCCTAACCCAGGGTAGCTAATATCGTCATAACTATTTACATTTTTGAATCCTGCGGCTTCCAGCATTTCGGCAGCATCATTTTTCATATCCACACGCATTTTCTTTTCGTTCTCTTTAAATTCAGCATCCATTTTTAAAACAGGTTGCCCCCATTTATCCGAAATTTGCTTAGACAATTCGACCTTATTTTCATAATAAGGCAAACACTCACCAAAGCCTCCTAAATCCATGCTCCAATTACCTATTTGTGTTTGCTTGTATTTAAAATCCGCTCCAAATTCGTTTTCTCCTCCCCCTTGTCTGTATCGTCTTGCCCCGCCTTCATAGCCAAAGCCACGTAAATAATCACGCTTGTCCGAGCCAATATTTCGGAAACGAGGTACATAGCCCCCTACTGGATTTCTGCCTTTGCAATATTTATCTTTAAATTTATCAATCTCGCCCCAAGCCCCAATTCTGAAATGATGATCCATCAAATTATGCCCCAATTGTCCGCTATCATCCATTCCGTTAGGAAAGCGGTTGGATACAGAGTTCAATAAGATAAAGGTAGAACCCAAGGCGGAGGCATTTAAGAACACAATTTTGGCGAAAAACTCATGCCATTCCCCTGTTTGTTCGTCAATTACTCTTACTCCTTTTGCTTTCTTTTTTTGTTCATCATAGATAATAGAATTGACGATAGAATGCGGACGAACAGTAAGATTTCCAGTCTTTTTAGCCGCAGGCAACGTGGCAGCTTGTGAGCTAAAATATGCGCCAAATGGACAACCACGCATACACATATCACGTGATTGACACGAAGCACGCCCTAACGCCGATTGTTCGGCTGTAGGCTTAGTAATGTGTGCTCCACGACCGTGAATCAGGTAACGATTCGGAAATTTCTGGTGCACTTCTTTTGCAAAATGTTCTTCGGCACAAGTAAATTCAATCGGTGGTTGAAATTCGCCATCAGGTAAATGTGGCAGTCCATCTCGTGTACCACATATTCCTGCAAACTTTTCGGCATAGCTATACCAAGGTGCGATATCTTTGTATCGAATCGGCCAGTCTACTCCTATTCCTTCTTTCAAATTTGCTTCAAAATCAATATCACTCCAACGTAGTGAAACACGTCCCCACATTAATGAACGACCGCCTACATGATAGCCACGAATCCAATCAAAACGTTTGGTTTCTATGTATGGATTTTCTAAATCATTTACAAAATGTTCATGAGTAGATTCTGTGATGGTAAACCCTGTGCGGTTTTGAATAGGGTGTTTCGCAATAATATCTAAAGGGGCTTTCCCGCCATGCTCAAAATTCCAAGGGTCAGTTAGGGCAGTTTTATAGCCTGTGATGTGCTCAATATTTCGCCCACGTTCTAGTACTAAAACCTTTAATCCCTTTTCCGAAAGTTCTTTAGCAGCCCACCCTCCACTAATTCCTGAGCCCACTACTATGGCATCATAAGTATGCTGTTCAAATTGGTTTGTATTGATGTTCATCGTTTAATAATATTGTATCTTGGTATTGTAAGATAAAAGTAAAAAATATCTACGTAAACCAATGCAAGCCTGTGGGGTTTGGGTAAAGAATAAAACAGAAAGTCCTTTCATTTACTTGAAAGGACTTTCTGTGATTTTTATACTAAAAGATATTATTTATCTACAAAACCCATTGTTTTTTCTGGGTAACGAGTCTCCACAATTTCAACAGAGGGATATCACACCTTGATAGGGATGTTAGCTTGCCACATCCAATACTATATTAAATAAGTTTTCTAATCTTTCACACTCTAAGCTTTAGTAGCTTGGAGTGTGTTCGTTGGTCAAACCTGATTGTCGTGTTAGCATTTTTGTGTTTATTTTCTTAATTTGAATAGTGTTGAGATAAATTTGGTATCTATTTAACAAGTAAAACTTATGTAAATTTTCTTGGTTGACAAAAATAATTTAATCTTAATCATTAAAAGATGGAAGCACTCTCTGTACAAACAATCATTAAAGCTCCAATAGAAAAGGTTTGGAAATGCTGGACAACGCCAGTCGATATTATTCAATGGAATAACCCTTCGGAGGATTGGGAAACTACTAGTGTAACGTTAGATTTAAAGGATAATGGAAAGTTTATCTACAAAATGAAAGCCAAAGATGGTAGCGTAGCCTTCGATTTTACGGGTATCTACGACAAAGTAATTATCAACGAATACATTGAATCTACTTTATTTGATGGTAGAAAAGTTGTAAATATATTCAAATCAAATGACAATGAAACGATTTTAATTGAAACCTTCGACCCTGAAGCCGAAACGCCAATTCCTGAACAAGAGGCTTTTACACAAGCTGTAATTGATAATTTCAAAAAATATGTGGAGGGACTTTAGGACTAGAAGACATTAGGATTAAAAGACTTTAGGACTAGAAGACGTTAGGACTAAAAGACTTTAGACGCTAGACTTTAAATTTAAGACTTTAGGACACTCGCTTGGCGTAGTGTTTTTCACTACGTCAGTGTGTCAAGCCTTCTTAGAAGGCTACGCTTAGTCCACAAAGGCTAGTGGTATGAGTACACAACTTGAAAATAATTATAAAAGGCATTGCATTTTTGCAATGTAATATTGCAGAACACACTGATGTAGTGTAGGAACACAACGCCAAGCTAGGGGAATATAGTCAATATTTGCTAACGCCGTACACTTATGAAAAACAGTTTCAAAATTTTATTATTAACTTTTAATTTACTCCTTGTCAATAATATTTACGGGCAAGTTTCAAAAACTGATTCTATTGCTGAAGTAATCATTGACCCTATTGAGGTTTTCCCATTTAATATCAAACGAAAAAGCGTGTATGTTAATTTACCTGATAAATTAAAGGGAACAGGGCTGGGTGTTATTAAGTTGCACGTAAACAATATTGGTAAAATACTAAGGATGGATATTCAGAAGTTGAAAATTCAGCTTAATAATGGTAAGAATATAAGTTTTTCTAATGTAGATGCTTCTGCTAATTATCCTCCGCAAATACGGGCGTACTATTATTATTTAAAAAAATATGTTGGTCAGGTAAAAATAGCTCACGCCACAACAACTGAGCCTCCTAACAAATCATTTGTTTACTTGTTAGTGAGATTTAAAAAATAAGGTTTTCCATACAATTTTATCCCCTGCTTGGTGTAGTGTTTTTCACTACTTCAGTGTGTGAAACCTTCTTAGAAGGCTAGTCGTATAATGAGTACATAAGTTGAAAATAATTATAAAATACCTGGCATTTTTGTAATGTAACATTGTAGGGCTAACTTTCTACTGATGCTATTCAGAAGACTTAAATAATAGCTTGCTAGGAATAAAAGGTATCAATTTACTTTCAAAGGGTACGGCTGGGATTCCTAGTAAATCTGCTACTTCATCGCCCAATAAAAAACGCATTTGTGCTGCTGGAAATGATTTCAACAGCGTATTTGGCACAAAGCTTTCCAAGGTTTGTAAGAGTGCTTTGGTAAGTAACTTACCTTCTTCAGATGACCGAAACTGACGCTTGGCAATTACTTTATCTAGCGTAAAGGCTTCTCTAAGGTTATTAGGAATTAATACTTTTTCTACGCCCATAATATGGCTAATTACATTCCATACATGCAAATAGGCTTCGGCTTCTGTACTTTCGGGTGCTTTGCCCGACTTCCTTAATCCTCTGATAACGATGTATGAAAAAGCTCCATTGGTTCCAGCCATGTCTTCTTGGTTAACGGGTTTCCCCCATGCATTATCCCACATTCCATGATATGTTGAGAAAAAACGGATGGTAGCGTGCATTAACCTTACCTTTAATATTTTACGATAAGCCATACCGTTCTGCCAGTTTTCTTCTTGCATAACAGTAAATATAAAGTCGCCTGTTTCTTCAAGTCGCTTTAAGGTATCTGTTTGTATTCGCTGTGATTTTGCTAAAACCCTTGCACCGTCTGCTCCTGCATAACAATAAGGCAAAGCCAAGCAAGCCAACATAATACTAATGCGTTCTTGATTTTCTTGGAAAAATTTCATGCCTTTTTGCATAATTTTCCAATCGGCGAAGTCTGGTAAAATGGGTTGTTGATTTACAAATTCATTGACAATGGCTAAAGAATATTCCGTTTCGTTGGTATTGAGCCATTGGAAAAAATGACGTAGCCCCGCCATCTCGGTTTGCTGAAATACTTGTAATACAATATCATCGGCTACTTCATCACCTGTTTGGCGAAGTTTGTCCATTAATTCATTCGGAAAGTAGCGGGTTGGTTTAATTGGTTGCATTTTTGGGGGACTTTAGGACGTTAGAAAAAATCTGCGTAAATCTGTGATTCAAATCTCTGTAAATCTGCGGGTAAAAAATCATGACACAACAAAGTAGTTTTTTCAAAAAATCTTTACCCGCTGATTTACGCTGATTTAATACGCAGATGTTGGAGATTTCTTTTATTCTTATTTTTGTTTTCAATTTTCAGATGTAAGCTTTCTTTAGTCAGGCGTCTTTCGCCTAACGCCTTTTATCTCAAAAAAATTCTCTCCTCCACCCCACCTTTTCTACACAAAATCCATCTTATCTTTAGAAATCGATTTCTTAGCTATTTGTTTAAAATTATGCCTGACAAACTCTCATCATACATAGAACAATTTCAAGAGGGAAATCATCTTATTTTTGAGAAGATTTACCAAACTATTTCGCCAAAAATGTTTGGCGTGTGTTTGCGTTATGCGGCTGACAAAGACGAAGCTAAGGATATTTTACAAGAAAGTTTTATCAAGATTTACCATCAGCTTAAAACATTCAGACATGAAGGCTCTTTTGAAGGCTGGGCGAAGCGTTTAGTGGTAAACACTGCCTTGGAATATTACCGAAGCAAGACCAAATGGAAGCATGTAACAATAAACAATCATGAAGAGACTTTTGATTTAGAAAGCGATGATGACATTCTGGGTTATTTATCAAGTCAGGAAATTTTACAACTCATTCAAGAATTACCACCGTCATACAGATTAGTGTTTAACCTTTATGTTTTTGAAGGATTGAAACACCGAGAAATCGCTGAACAATTGGGCATTGGCGAGGGTACTTCTAAATCTAACTTGGCTGATGCTAGGAGAATTTTACAGAAAAAATTATCGGGGGTAACGAAATAAAGACTAACAATGGAAAATAACGAAGAACATAAATTAGATAGCTTTTTCAAAAAGTCTCTTGAAAATCAAGCTTTTCCTCCGCCCGAAAACCTTTGGAGTAGTATCGCTACTGAAACCATTGGTAAAGAAACCGCAGGCATAACACCTTTGCTTAAATATACTATCTTATCGTTAGGGCTTATTATTGCTGGTATTGCCTTCTGGTTTTTAACGGACAATGAAGCCATGAAGGAGAATCGTCAAGAGATTGCATCACTCGGTAAAGTGGTAAATGCGACACAACCATTAGCTAACTCAAAAGATGAAAAAGCAGTCATAAAAAGTGTTGAAAATGAAGTTAAAGCTGAAAAGAATGATACTGGAAATTCAACAAGCAATTTAGTTAGTTTTGTCAATCATGTAGAAAAAGAATCTGTCAAACCTACTGTTTATAGAAAGCCAACAACTCATAAAAAGTTGTATTCAATAAATGGTGATGGTGATAAAACTAATAATCCCACACACCCAACATCTGTAGAAATCGATAATAACAATACGGCAATACTTACTGTAAATAACGAGGTCGCAAATAACTTTCTAAATCTAATCAGCCATAAAGACCTAAAATTGAATGATTTATCAACGAAAAATAATAAAAATCTTGTTGGAAAAATTCGTCCCATTCAGCCGTTGATTAATGAAGAGGCAGACAAACATGAGAGTAAATCTGAAGATACAGGCTCTAAATTCAGTTTAAAACACCCTATCTTTTCATTTGATTATGGCAAACTTTGGAATGAATGGACTTTAAAATCTGATAAATCTATGATAGGGACTATCATGTATCCTGACAAAGGAACAGCCTATAATTTGAAGGCTGGTGTTGCATGGAAGCTCACAAAAAAATCAAGAATGGGCATAAGTTTGGCATACAATACGTATGATGTGGGTGCTCCATATATTTATTTACCTATTTGGAGTAGTTTATGGGTGTCGCCTAAATTAAATTTAACTACCAAAAATGGTACACAATACTATAGTGCAGTTTTCCCAACAGGTACAGTTAACATTCCCGTTAATAGATTAGATGGTTTTATTACAAAAGTGCCTAATACTTTAGATAGCACAAGAGATGTGTTCTTGCATGAAAATCATACAATAAAGACTTATAGTCTTGCAATAACCACTCAGAATGACCTTATCTCTTTACAAAGTAAAAAGAAAAAATACCTTAATTTTCAACTTTATACAATTGCTGATTTTGTTTTTCAAAGACAAACATCTTACACTTACATAGCTAACGATGCTCTTATGATGGTGTCTTCGTCTTTAGCAGTAAATGAAAAAGCGAGAATTAGCTACACGACTGGCCATCTTGAAAATGCTTCTGATTTTGTATTTGGTATTCGTGCAGGACTTGGTATCCGCTGGCAGTTTGCTCCAAGATTGGGTTTGCATATAGAAGGTTCAACCCAAAATTCATTTAATTCGTGGGTACAAAACCAAGAAGTAAAATCTTATTTGAAAAGTACTGGATTACAGGCTGGTATTAATTTGAGTTTGTAGGGATAAAATAGTATGTGGGGTCGTATTGCATACGACCCTACGAATTAATTTGAACAGTTATAACTCTGCCAACAATTCTTCTGTCTCCCTCAATGTTTTCTGATAAAATTTAGCTACCCATTTCGAGTAAAACAATAAGAAAATATAGCCAATGGTAAATGAGAATATCCAAAAAGATTTACTGTCTGTGAGGTCTTTACCATTAAAAAGTTTAGACAATAAAATGATTACTGTAACCAAGAGTAAGTAGCACAGCGTAACATTGATTTTTTGAAGCTTGAAGAATTGCATTTTCTGGCTGGCAAACATTTTAAGTGTTTCTGCATAAGGTTTATCAATAGTTGCGTATATACCGAATTGTCTTAGACTTAACAAACTAATTCCAGAAAGCGTTAGTAATAGCATTATTGATAAAACACCAACACCTTGCAAAAAAGCAGTATCTAATTTATAAAAGTTGATGGCTATAAAAGCCCCGCCAATTAAACAAATGGCGATTCCTACTATTTCTGGGTAAGCAATTTTCTTTATTTTCGAGTCATATTTTTGCTGTGTCATCTGGTCAATGATTTGTGGGGTTAAACGTTGTTTTTCTGATGGAGCATTTGCCTTCTCCCAAGTATTTTTTAAATCATCTAATTCCATTTTTATCGTTGTTTAGTAATTTGTGCTTTTAGTTTTTCTTTAATTCTTGAAAGTTTCGTTCCTACATTGCTGACTGAAATACCAATAATTTCTGCCATTTCTTCATAGCTTTTATTCTCTAAATAGAGCATGATGATACCTTTATCTAATAAGTTCAGGCTATCAATTAGTTGTCTAAATATTTGCCATTGTTCTTCTGTATCACTATCATCATTTTGCTGTTTATCTCCAAAATATTCTTCCATAGGGATAGTCAAAACCCTTCTTTTTGATACTTTTAGTTGATAAATTGCTACATTCAACGCAATCCTGTACATCCAAGTACTCAGACTTGCTTGGTGATTAAAAGAGTCGTACGATTTCCAAAGTTGGTAAATGATTTCCTGTACTAAATCATGCTTATCGTCTGTATTATTGGTATATACAGACGCAATTTTGAAGATAAAGCCTTCATTTTCTTTTATTGCTTTGATAAATGTTTCCTTTTTGTCCACTAAGATGTTATCCTTTTTATTAATGATAATGTATTAGTGTACAACATGGTGAAAAAATCACAAGGGAGGGGAAAATAATTGAGAAATATTTTGAGAGGGACACTTTAGTACTGACGAATTGCATTCGTCAGTACTTTAATATTTTTTGTTCATGCATGAAGGTCGTATGCAATACGACCCTACCTTTTTGATGTTGTTACCTTCCGCAAATCCTTTTATAATCACAGAATTCACATTTGGTTTGGTCTTTGGTTTTTTCAAATGGTTTTGCGGGGTCTAATAACTCATTGACAAAACGATTGAGGTATTTTTC
The DNA here is from genome assembly GCF_059423785.1 of Arcicella sp. GW458-12-2-14-TSB2. Classification (NCBI taxonomy): domain Bacteria; kingdom Pseudomonadati; phylum Bacteroidota; class Cytophagia; order Cytophagales; family Flectobacillaceae; genus Arcicella; species Arcicella sp. GW458-12-2-14-TSB2. The sequence goes on from NZ_JBWKYN010000057.1 coordinate 14,423, forward strand.
CGATGCTACGACAAACTCTTGGGCTGATTCACCCAATGTAAAATTGATTTTTTGTTCCAACAATCCTTCATCAATATTACGGAACGAATATATCCCAGCACTTACCTCGTTGGCATCCTCAGGTAGTTTTACACCTCTGATGGTTAATCCCTTTACAGAAATCATCTGTTTCAATACCATGTATTTATACAGCCAAAGCTGACGAAATTTATCTTTATCAGTATCTCCAAGTAGCTTTTCTTCAAAATCCTCGGGTTTCATTAGCAAATCTTTGGCTTCTACTTTACCCGTTTTATAATCTATTACCCTGATTTTATTACCCGATACCCTATCCAATCGGTCTATTCTACCTGCTATTTTTACAGCTAATTCTTTGCCGTTTACATTGGCATTGAAACTTACTTTCAGTGTTTTTTCTACGTCTAATAGTTCAATCGGGAACAGTTCGTTGGTTAATTGATAATTAATAAATTTCTTGACAATGGTTTCTCCAATTTGGTATAAAATAAAGTTCATCCCTTCATCTACTTTCAAACCCTGATTGGTCTCTATAAAAGCTTGTTTTAAATAGTCATCAATATTATCCAGTACTATTTGTAAACCTTCTTTCTCAATAGTACTTCCTTTTTCTACAAAGTTTTTATCGATGTTCTCAAAGTTTTTATGCACCCAGTTCCCAAACGTATCAACACCTATTTTTTCCTCAACTTCTTCCTCTTGTTTGATACCTGCAATGCGTGTAAAATAGTATTTTAAAGAACAATCCAGAAACTGGTTGAGCTGAGAAGGGAAAATACCTTTATCAGTAATTTCTTCTTCGATAAATGCCAGAATATCATCGGTTTTTTGAATGAGCAACGGAGTTTCTTCTACCTCCTCTGTTTCTCCTAATCCTATAAACTTTACTGTTGGATAAGTAATGTTTAAATTCTTATTCAATTTAGCTAATTCGTGTTCTATCTGTAGAATAAAACGGCTTTTTTCGCCAGCTCCATAAGTATCAGATGGTAACACATGCACCAATACTACTTCTTTGGCACGTTGCAATAGTCTAAAAAAGTGATAAGCCATTACGGCATCAGCATGGTTATGTGTTGGTAAATTGAACTGTGGGTCGCTTAGGGCATCAAAGGGAATGAGGGTATTTTGACGTTTACCTTGTGGCAATGTTTTTTCATTAACTGACAGTATGATTACCTTTTTAAAATCAAGGGTACGTGTTTCCAACATCCCCATGATTTGTAGGCTTTCATCTGTTTCAGATTCAAAAGGAATTTTGGTTTGTTTAATCAGTTCATACAAAAATGTTTTGAAACTACGGATACTCACGGTTTCGCCTCGTTCTTGCAAGATTACCTCCATTCTTTGCAAAATCAAGTAAAATTGATAGAGGTATTCCGTTTCAATAGCATCTTGATTATCCTTGTAAACGTCCCTTAATAAATCGATTAATTCATACAAACACTTAACCGCATTTCTGGGTTTATTGTACCAATGTTTAAAGATTGTAGTGAACAGCGGTTCATTTTCTGTAATTTCTAATAATTCTTTTGAGCTTAAAAAAACACGGTTTCTTTCAGTGATTTCACGGAGGGTTTTGCGGATGGGGTTTTCTTGAACCTCACCTTGTTGAACCCCATACTTCACCAACTCGTACCTCCTCAAAAAAGGATGATTTAATACTCTTACAATTTGTCGATGCGAGAATTTAGGAATTTTTACCGTTTCGTCATCTTCTGTTTTAAATTCAACTAAATTCCTTTGGAGCTCAAAAAGGGCATCTATCAAGGTAAAAAGCATGGAATTCCGCAAAGAAAGCCCCATCGTGATGTTAAAATCTTTGACGGATTCATCTAAAGAATTCATCACGGGTACTAACAGATTCTCGTCGCCTAATACAATGGCCGTTTGCGATTTGTCATCCGTATTGGCTGCATTTTGCCAGTTTTTATAAATATCCCCCGCCACTTTGGCTTGTACGCTAGCATTAGAAACGCCTATAATTTGAATGTTCTTTGTACCCTTCAATAGTTCTTCCGACTGCCATTTCCATTCTTCATTAAATAGCGGAGTCTTACCGTTTTTCTCATCGCCATTTTTATATTGACGAAGCCAATTCCCTGCTCTTTGGTCTTTGTTGTATAGATAATATGTATCCGAATCCCACAGTGTTTCGGCAAAGTTTTTCTTTTTTAATAGCGTCCTGATGATTGCCTCTTCGGCATCACTCAGGGCATTAAAACCCACAAAATAATACTTTGTATGACGCTCTTTTTCCAGAATATATTTATCAACATTTTCTGCTAATTCTCGATACGCCATTCCGCGATAATGCAGCCCTTTATCTTTTAGACGCTGACGTAAGTTGAGGTAAACTGAATAAATGTTCTCAAATAGCTTAAAATAACGGTCTGTACGGTCGGTTTTTAGGTTTTTATCTCTTTGCGATTCTCCCAATTGCATCTGCCAACGCTCTAAGGCTTTGGCTTCTGTCATATATGAAAATAGGGCTTTGGCATCTACCAGATATTGATCTATTTTGTCAAAATCATTCAACAAGGTACTTGCCCAAGTCATGAATCTTTCAAAAACTACATTAGTATCTATTTCTTTAAAAACATCATAGAGTTCAAACAGTAGTGCTACTTGATCTATCTGGCGCACACCCGTCATCGTATTTACAAAATCATCAATTGCCAATACATCAGGGGCTAAAAAGGGCTTATCGGAAAGTCTGGCTAAGGCTTCTTTGAAGTACAAAACCCCACGGCGTGAAGGGATAACGATACAAACTCGACTCAGCTGATTGAGCGTATGTTGTTTATAAATATGTTCAGCAGCTTGATCAAGAAAGGTTTGCATTATAATTGTTTTTATGGCAAATTGTGATTGAGCGAGTTAGTGATTGAGTGATTATTTTTAAAACTCACTAATTTACTCGCTTCTAGAGAAGTGTACTAAGCATCTTGGGTCATTAGTCTAAAATCTTGTATCTTCTATCTTCAAAAAATCTTTACCCGCTGATTTACGCTGATTTGATACGAGGATTTTGGAGATTTTTTTAGCCCAAGAATCAAAAACCTTTTCTCTTGCTTCTTGTGTCTTTCGTCTAGTGTCTTAAATCTAAAAATCCTAAAATCCTAAAGTCCTAAAGTCCTAAAGTCTTCCATCCAAAAAAAATCAATGCACCCTATCTCCTCTCATCTCAAGATTTTTCATGATTTCAGCTTCCATTTCAAGCCATTCGTTCCAGCGTTGCTTTACATAGCTTTCAGATAAATACTCCTTAGCAAGGTCGATAAAATTAACATAATGCCCTGCCTCTGAAATCATTAATTCATGGTAAAACTCTCTGAGACTTTCATCAGAAATTTCCAAAGAAAGTAACCTGAAACGTTCACAACTACGGGCTTCAATCAAGGCATTCATAAAAAGGCGTTCGCCTAGTTGTTCTTCCCTCGACCCTCCCCGTTTCATGCCTTCATATAATTGATGAACGTATAAATCCTTGCGAGGATTGCCCAGTGATAACCCACGTTTATCTAATTCTTTTATCACCATTCTGAAATGTGCCCATTCTTCCGAAACCACAGGCATCAATACTTCTCTGAGTTTTTCTTTTTCAGGAAACTGAATGATTAAAGAAATACATGATGAGGCTGCCTTTTGCTCGCAATAGGCGTGGTCTATTAATATCTCACCAATATTTTTCTCTGCAATATTTACCCAACGTGGGTCAGTTGGAAGTTTTAAGCCCAACATTGTTTTTGTAGCGTATTGTTTTTGTTCGTTTGTCATAATTTATAGGTTTCAGCATTCGGAATTGTCTATTGAGTGTTTTTTTCAATTCTGTAGCACGAGTTTTCAACTCGTGAGTAAATAATGTACGAGTTGAAAACTCGTGCTACATATCTAGCATCCTCTTAATCAAACAACAACCATTGCAACCCGAATCCAAAGGTTCTTCCCATTCCCAAAAAACCTGGGGCGGCATAATAGCCGTTGCCTAAAAGCCCTTGGGCGACATTTGCAAATTTCACAAACAAACGTACTCTGTTAATCCGCATATCTGCAAATATATCTGCTTGCACATAGCCATTTATCATTTGTTTATCTTGCAAATGAAATTGCTGAATAGCAGGCATATAAGCATCGGCATAATAGTTAGACTTATAATGAAGCTCTACACCTGTATGGATAAAAAGTTTCTTTTTGTAGAGTAAATCAAAGGCTAAACGAGTATTCGCAAAAATTTTCGGTATCCTGATTAAGTCTGGTCCAGTTGTCGTTGTTAAATACAATTGCCCTACTGTCGAGAATCTTCCCTTGTGAAAATCATACCCAAGCCCCGCTTTAAAAATAGCAATATCAGAGGTTGCTTGTTTTACGAAGGCTAAGGTATCGTAATAAATATAACTGTTAACCAAATTAATATCAACGCTTGGTCTCAGCGTCAGTTTCCCAAACTTAGGACTTGCCGAAGCATAAGCGTGGTAGGTTTGCATATTATTGCTAATACCACGGTAGGTCACGAAGGCATTGGTATTTTTGTCCCACCTAAAGCCATCATTAAAGGTTATTTGTTGTACTAAAGTAGGCGAGGTAGACATCGCTTTTCCTCCTAGTGTCAGCCATTTTCCCTGAAACTCAACATTCAATTTAAAATCACTACCTGTCAGTAAATACTCTACTTCTGCAAAAGCTCGGGTACTGTCCTTGAAATATTGGTTCAACCAAACTCCCAAAAAGTTTTCATTCCTATTGATGCTATAATTATACAAGGGGTTGCTAAAACTAAAGAATCGCTGACGCAAATGTAAACGATAATTGAATCCTTTGTAAAACCCTTTGATACCCGATTTATGCTCAAAAATACTGTATTGACTTTCGTTATATAGCGAATCCAGTTTCATTTTTTTTGTAACGCTAGTATCAGTAGTATAGCGATAGCCTTTTCCCAACGTATCATAAGCTATTGGGTAAAATCCGCTTGTCCAGTTGGCCACATAGTCAGGGTCTCTGAATTGTACTTTTCTAGTCTGATAATCTACCACTTGATACACCTGAAAAGCCTTGTATCCTACATATTCATGGTATAAATGCAGGTTATAAAACTTATCTCGCGTAGAGGCATTGTTTACAATAGCAGCATTATTACCTTGTTGTAATATCAAATCATAGCTTCTGCCTTGGGGCAACACGCCACCTTCGTCATTAGAATTATGGTCTGATAAATTGGCATAGGCGAGTAATTGGTACTTTTTGTTCTTAGTTTGATAATTAGTATGCAACATAAAGTCCCAGTGACCAATCGCATTTTTATTGGTTGAAGTAGAACTCGTCACCAATTGCTTATTCGTCACTATTCGCTGTAGATTGATACTAAAATTCCATAATGAATCTACGTTTCTACTAAATTCAAATTGTAGTAAATCTTGTTCATTACCGCCAGTTACATAGACCAAGTTGGTAAAAGGTGAGCGTGTATTGAAATACCTTACCTGATTGGGCTTAAAAGCATAAAGCGAATAAGCATCATAACCCAGCATAGTACCTATCTGTTCGGGTTGTTTAAAAAATATAGGACGAATGGCTGTACCAATATTGCCTAAATCTTGGTACAGGTTCCTATTACGCTGAACAAAATTAAAATTGTGCCCTTCACCGAGGGAAGTATCTATGGGGATAAGCTTTTTACGGTTATTGAAAACATCTTCCTCAAAAAAGTATTTAGTAGAAGTAGGTCCATAAATAACTTTTGTAGAGTCATCCACGCCTGCCCTACCAGTAGGACTTTTAGGCTTATCTGTTGTTTTTCCTTGCGGAAAATTATTTGTTGACGAATTTCCAGTACCAAAGGTTGAAGGAATTTGAGCCAATAAGACCTCCGAAAGCAGAAGTCCTAAGAAAGTCAGGATATATCTTTTAAAATTCACAATACAAAATTAAATAAAAAAGGCGAAAGAGGTTCAAGCACATCTACCAACTAAACATCATAAATTGCCAAAAAGCTTGAATAAGGCAATTTAAACTTTATTTTGTTGCCCTACATTCTTCTCAGGATTAAATCATCAAATAATTGATGGCTGTTGTTTAAGAAATAAATCTCGATTGGTAAATAAAACATCGAAATTGCCTTATTATCAAGGAAATCTTGAAACTTCACCATATCTTTTTCAGTCATTAAAATACTTTTTTCTGGGTCTTGAATATTATGAAACGTTTCTAGGATTAAGCTAAAATCTTTCTCATTAAAATGATGATGGTCTTTATAGATTAAATGTTCTACCACCTTAAAATTTTGCCTACAATAAGCCTCAAAAGGCTCAGGGCGTGCTATGCCCGACACCAACAAGACTGTTTTGTGACAAGCTCCTTGAATATTTTCATTGATTGCCTGTGGTGTACCATAACGTATCCCTGTAAAAAAAATAGGTGTTTGTGGTGATAAATAAGGCAAAATGTTTTCACTGATTTTTTGTTGTGCTACAACAGACAAATCGTCGGGACATTTACTGACGATCAAAATGTCTGCCCTGTTAGCCCCATGACGGCGTTCTCTGAGCCGTCCTATGGGAAATACATAGTCTTCGTAAATGGGTCGGTTATAATCCATCAATAATATATTTAATGATGGATTTACAGCCCTATGTTGAAAGGCATCGTCTAGCACTACTAGGTCTGTTTTAGGGAAAATCCTAAAAATATTTGTCAATGCCTTTGCTCTCTTTTCTCCAACAGTAACTTTTAGTACTTGATGAAATTTATGATAAAACTGCATCGGCTCGTCACCAATGGTCTCAGCCGTTGCCAACTCATCAGCTACGATAAACCCTTTGGTTTTTCGTCCGTAGCCTCTGCTAAGAATGACTATTGCAAAACGATGTTTTAACACTTTAATCAGGTATTCTACATGCGGTGTCTTACCTGTTCCTCCAACTGTTAAATTCCCAATATTGATAACAGGTTTTTCAAATTGGCTGACTTTAAAAAACAGATGATTGTCGTAACAGAAATTACGGCAATCGGTAATGAAACCATACAACCATGTAAAAGGAAAAAGAAAAAAACGCATAGATTTTTTGTTTTACCTCACCCTTCCTGCGACTAGGAATATTAAAACCATCATCCCTAGCGAGGGACTTAAGTCCCTCGCTAGGGATGGGTCGAGCAGTAAATGATGTTACAATATATTTACCTTTATAGTTGAAATTACCATCAAAAAAGGCGTAAAATTTGCCTTGTTCAGAAAAAATAAAAATTTTACACTGTAAAATTCATAAAGAGTTCTGACTTTTTACTAATTTCAAATCCCTTTTAAGATACTTTAACGAAGTACTTATCTCTCGGAAGGTCTATTCATAACCATTAATACACACACAATCAGACGATTAATTGTAAAATAATTGCTGAAATTTATTTATTTCGGCAAAATTCTTATTGCTAAATTCTTTAAAAACAATTGGGCTTACCAGAAAATGAGTCTTAAAGCTGTCTTTGCAAAATATACACTGAATTTTAATTTCGAGGCAGGAACGTCTCGAGGTGTGCTAACGCACAAAGATAGCTACTTCATTAAGATTTTTGACTCCGAAAATCCTACTGTTTTTGGTTTGGGCGAATGTTCACCTTTAAAAGGACTCAGCATCGACGACCGCCCAGATTTTGAATTACAACTACTCGGTATCTGCGAAAACTTCAATACCCTTGAATTAGAGGTGTACCCTTGGAACTTGAATATCATCCTAGAACAGGTACTCGAAAAATCATTTCCTTCGGTTGTTTTTGGTTTTGAAACTGCCATGCTCGATTTAATGAATGGTGGTAAACAAAAACCCTTCAACAATGGCTTTGCAAAGGCCGAACGTCAAATAGAAATCAATGGATTGGTTTGGATGGGGAGCAAGGATTTTATGCTTCGCCAAATAGACCAAAAGCTAGCGGCTGGCTATCATACCATCAAAATCAAAGTAGGCGCTATTGATTTTGATAAAGAATGTGAACTGCTGGAATACATCCGCAAACGCTATACAGCTGAACAAATCACCTTGAGGGTAGATGCCAATGGGGCTTTTTCGATAGACGAAGTACTGCCCAAGCTACAGCGTCTGGCTCAATATCAACTACATTCCATTGAGCAACCCATTCGTCATGGCAACGAAGATTTAATGGCTGAACTTTGTCAAGTTACGCCTATTCCAATTGCCCTAGATGAAGAACTAATCGGTGTAAGAGAATACACCGAAAAGTATAAGTTGCTCAAAAAAATAATGCCTCAATACATTATCTTAAAACCTACCTTAGTGGGCGGTTTTCAACAATGCCGAGAATGGATTGAAAATGCTAATCGATTAAAAATTGGGTGGTGGCTTACCTCTGCTTTAGAATCGAACGTAGGCTTGAATGCCATCACCCAATTTACTGCCGAATTCAACAATCCTTTGCCACAAGGCCTTGGTACGGGGCAATTGTACCATAATAATATTGCTTCGCCACTGGAAATTAGTAATGGCAAAATTCTGTATAATCCTCAACAGGCTTGGGATTTAGCCCCCCTTAGCTTTTTGGTTTAGGATTTTTTTGTGATAAATTTTTGTCGATAAATTTGAGATTCAACTAAGTACTTTGCAATTTTGTATTGCATATATCAATTACAAAATTTAATTCAATGAATATTCAGGAACTTGATAAAGAACTTCTTTCTTTGTTTGAAAAACGAATCGCTCTTAGTCAAATGGGTTATGATCACCGTGATTACGACGATGTAGAAGAAGCCCTTCACGATTTAGAAGATGATTTTAATGATAAATACGGTGATTTTTTAGAGAATATTCTTCAAGAAATTCATAAAGAATATTGCCCAGATTCAGACGTATTATTACCAACTGCTTATTTGGCTCGTTCATTCAAAGAAACTAGCGATGGTGGCATTGAAGTAGGTGCTGACGCTGGCGTAGAAGTTGAACTAGAAGAAAACCCAGTTGCTAATGCAAGATTAATGCTTTTGCCAAGCCCTACCAGAATTGTATTGGTAGTAGGCAAAAAGAAAAAAATTGTATGGTCAGCAGAGGCTGAATAAGAGTATCTAAAGTTATTACAAACATTTACCTCATTTAAAACGGTCGGTGACCGTACAACTTCCTCTCGTGCTGAGAAGTAAATTTTTGAGCTTTGGGAGCTCTTTCAAAGAGAGGGTTGGATATGAGGTTAACTTTGTTGAATAATTGAACCTAAAGGTCTCTGCGAAAGGTGTTGCGGAGACCTTTCTGATTTAGAAAAATCAACGTACCATTTAAACAAATTATTGATTTTCAGAACATCCTACAAATCGTTAAATTGCGTTAACAAATAATAGATTAAATGGAAAGTAAGTTTAGTGCCAATCTCAGAATCCTGAGAAAAAGAAATAAGTTGACATTAGAAGCATTGGGCAAGATACTGGATGTTAGTAAAAGTGCGTTGTCTGACTATGAAAATGGACATACTTTCCCTTCATTAGATGTTTGTGATGCCATTTGTAACTACTTTGGAATAAACCTGGATAATTTACAAAAACTAGATTTTGCGGTTACTTCTGCAGAGGAGCTACAACAAAACCTACTTATCCAATCCAGCAGTATTCAGAGAGAGTCTCCTAGTGATTTTAGTGACCGTAACAAACAGCTAGAGTTTCATAATAAATTACTACATCAGCAAATTGAAGGCCTAGAAGTACAGTTGCAGTTATTAAAACAATTACTCGATAGTAAATCATCTGTAATCACTTCCTTACAGATTCAGATTAAATTGCTTGAAGAAAAAATTAGGGGTTAAGCAAAAAAAAGGTTTAGAGAATCCTCTAAACCCAATTCACACCTTTCTTTAACCAGTTCAATGTTTTTTCTTCTTCTGAACCTTCCTCGGCTTTAAAATCATAAACCCATTGTGCCATAGGTGGCATCGACATCAGGATTGATTCCGTCCTTCCGTTGGTTTCTAGTCCAAATTTGGTTCCTCTGTCATGCACTAAATTAAATTCTACGTAACGTCCACGACGAAGCATCTGGAAAGTTTTCTCTTCTTCAGTAAAAGGTAAATCTTTGTTCTTTTGCATGAAATGGGTATAAATCGGTGCAAAAGATTCACCAATTGCCTTTACAAAAGCAAACAATTGCTCTTTATTACGGCTCTCGTTAGGCTTCTGATAATCAAAAAATATTCCTCCAATACCTCGTGTTTCATTTCTATGCGTATTAAAGAAATAATCATCCGCCCAAGTCTTGAATTTAGGATAGTAAGCCTCATTATGGTTGTCGCAAACATTCTTTAAATATTGATGAAACCAAACGGCATCTTCTTCTACTACATAATGTGGGGTAAGGTCTATGCCTCCGCCAAACCAATAGGTTCCGTTAGACATCTCAAAGTACCTCACATTCATGTGAATAATCGGTACTTTAGGGCTATGTGGATGTAATACAATCGATACGCCTGTCGCAAAAAAGTCGACTTTTTCCGTTAAACCCATCGAAGCCAACATTTTCTCGTGGAGGTCTCCCCAAACAGCCGAAAACATTACACCACCCTTTTCGATGACATTTCCTTGTTGAATTACTCTGCTACGTCCGCCACCGCCACCTTCACGTTGCCAGTTGTCTTCATGAAAAGTTGCTTTTCCATCGGCATTTTCCAAGGCAATACAAATCTGATTTTGTAATTCCTTAAAGTATTCCGAGATGCTTTCTTTTGTCATAGTTTTAATTTTTTAAATAAAAACCTTACCCTATCCCACACCTGCTTCAGAGAGAGAATAGGGTGAGGTTTCTTAATTCCTACTACTATCTACCTTAGCCTCCCCTTGTCTTATCGGTGCCAGTGAATCAGACCGTACACCATTACTATCAGCACTGGTTGAATCATTTACTGCTGCATATCTTGTCACACAATTGAATGTCTTGCCTACACGCTTAATATCCAGTTTTTCAAAAGGTACGGGATGATAAGCCTCGAGGGTTGGGTCTTTGATTACCTTAGACATATACCGCCCAAACAACGGCAGTGCCGTCTTGGAACCTTCCCCATACGCCCCACTCCTAAAGTGAATAGAGCGGTCATCACCTCCTACCCATGTACCAGTTACCAAATTACTGGTTAAACCCATATACCAACCATCAGAGTGGTTTGAGGTAGTACCCGTTTTACCTGCAAAACGTGATTTATAGCGGTCTTTACCATCAAATAAATCTTTGAACGACCAAAGGTTTTGCGAAGTACCCCCTTGTTCTTCAAGTCCTCCTTCTAGCATGTATCTCATCAACTGAGCAGATTCTTTTCTGATAGCTTGATGACGTTCAGGCTCAAAAGTATGAATCGTATTCCCGTTTCTATCTTGAATCTCAACTACTAGCATGGGTTGTGTGTACATTCCTTCGTTCAAGAAGCAACCATACGCACCGACCATTTCAAAGAGGGTAACATCATTTGACCCAAGCCCAATAGAAGGCACAGCCGCCAATGGACTTTTGATACCCATTTTATGGGCATAATACACGACGGAATCGGGGCCAACTTCGTTGGTAAGCCATGCCGCACACGAGTTGATTGAACGTGCCATGGCTCGCCTCAACGACATCGTCTGATAAGTAAATCTACCATCTGCATTATGTGGGCGCCATATTTTTTTCTCGCCTTTCTCTTCTACTTCTATTTCAAAAGGTTCATCCGTAATCTGCGAGCAAGGGGACATATCTTTAGGTCCATCAATGGCAGTAGTATATACAAAGGGCTTGAAAGTAGAACCCGGCTGACGGCGTCCTTGATTGACGTGGTCATACTTGAAATACTGAAAGTCTAGCCCACCTACCCACGCTTTGATGTGCCCAGTAAAAGGGTCCATACTCATCATACCAGCTTGTAAAAAGCGTTTATAGTACACAATAGAATCGTAGGCACTCATCGTCATTTGCTCTTCGCCCGACCCATTTCTTGAATATACCCACATTTTACGCTTTACATTTTTCATGTAATGCCAAATAGAATCTTGGTTGTTCTTGTATTTTACTGCCAACGATTTATAATAGCTTGTACGCTTGGCTACGGTATCGATAAAACCGGGAATCTCGTTTCCTTTTTCATCTGACCAAGGATTTTTACCTGCCCAGTGGTTATCAAAGGTTTTTTGCAAAACCCTCATTCCTTCTTGTAGGGACGATTCTGCATAGATTTGCATCCTTGAGTCTACAGTAGTAATAATTTTCAGACCATCTCTATACAAATCTAAATCTACATCACTTGTATCAGCCCATTCTTTCAAAGCCTTGGCTACTGCCGTTTTGAAATAATTACTAGTACCATCATAAGGCGACTCCTCATTAATTTTTAAAGTAATCGGCAATTTTGACAGGGAGTCGTAGTTCACTTTGGTTAAATAACCATACTTTAACATTTGCGACAATACAGTATTGCGTCTTTTCAGTGATTTTTCGTAATTTCTTCTTGGATTATATGTATTAGTAGCCTTCTGCATTCCTACTAACACCGCAGATTCTTGCACATTTAAGCTATCTGGCGACGTATTGAAATAGGTCTTGGCGGCTACTTTTATCCCATAAGAATTACTTCCAAAATCAACCGTATTCAGATACCATAGAATGATTTCTTCTTTGGTATAATATCTTTCAAGCTTAATAGCCGTTAACCACTCTTTGGTCTTTATGACGAATTTGCCCAACACAGGGACATATCCAAATAAGCCCTTCTTTGAAATACCTTGTTTTTTACGGGTTTTAAAAAGGTTTTTAGCTAATTGTTGCGTGATAGTACTTCCCCCTCCACGTTCGCTAGCACCTGTAACAATCCCTACAGCTACCCCAAATACGGCCCTAAAGTCAATTCCAGAATGTTGGTAAAAGCGGGCATCTTCAGTAGCCACCAATGCCTTTACTAAATAAGGAGAGAGGTCTTTATAGTTTTTAACAGGAGTACGGTTTTCTTGAAAGAACTTACCCATCAAAACATTATCTTCTGAGTAAATCTCTGATGACTGCGATAGTTTAGGGTTCTGTAATTCACCTACCGAAGGCATCTCGCCCGTTAGCCACAAAAAGTTTGTTTGGATACAAAAAAGGTAAAACGCACCTGCGAAGACCGTCCACGCAAAAGATTTCCAGAGAGTTTTTATCGGACGATAATAGGTAGACTCTTTATCGAAGCTATGTTTAAAATCTGAAAAATAAGCCTTAATGCTATCAAGGCGTTTGTAAAATGATTGTACTTTTTCTTCACCTAGTAATCCTACCAACAATTTATCTGTTTGAAGCCAAAGCCAATGCAGAGAATTCAATAGAGTTGCTTGAAGAATAACACTAAGATTTTGAATGATTTGTTTTATCTTGTTCATCACGCACTTATTTATCAAACTAAAATAGGTGACAATTTACGACAAAACTTTTAGATTAGGGAGTGAATTAAGATAGAAAATGAAAGCTTTAATGTTAAAAAATTGATTCATACACTAATAAGCGTATGAATCAACTTGATTATTTTTCTTGATTATTTTTTTTCAAATGCCAACGATAGCGAATTAATACTATAACGTTTTCCTGTTGGTTTAGGGCCATCGTCAAAAAGATACCCTAAGTGTGCCCCACATTTGCTACAGATTACTTCTTCGTGCGACAACCCTCCGCTATCATCCGAGACCACCAATACATTAGTATTACTTATCGGACTCCAGAAAGATGGCCAACCTGTGCCAGCTTCAAATTTAGTATTTGACGTAAAAATCTCTTGCTTACAACACACACAGTGATAAGTTCCTATCTGATGGTTATATACATACTTGCCCGAAAAAGCTTTTTCGGTTCCCTTCTTTCGAGTAATCCGGAATTGCTCAGGTGTTAATGCTTTCTTCCATGCTTCATCCGATTTCTCAATTTCAAACTTTTGAGGCATTTCCTCCTGTGTATAACCTTTGCAGGCCGCTGTAATAACAGCAATAAATAGTGATAATAGTAGATTTTTCATATTAAGATTGTATGTCCCCTGTCTCCAAAAGGGATTTGGTTTAATAAAACATGCCTAGGAGACCCTCAGCTACTCTATATTATCATATACGAAAAAAAAAGTATAAAAGTTTTTTTTATTTTATCTCCCTGATAATCAGCACTAGTTAATTGTTTGTTATTTTTTTTTGATATTTTTTTTACTTTAAAGTTGCACAAAAAGAAAGAAAGTACTAATTTTGCATCATCAAAAACGAAGAGAGTTGGCAGAGTGGTCGATTGCGGCAGTCTTGAAAACTGTTGACTGTAACAGGTCCGGGGGTTCGAATCCCTCACTCTCTACAAGGTCAAATTTTTTGTTATATTTGAGCAGAATCCTACCTCAAAAAGGTAGGATTTTTTGTTTTTAGGCATTTTCTAGCCTTTTCCCTGTCTTAAGCTCCTACAATTCAAAAGAAATATATCTCAGCCAAAAATATTCTGGTGGCAAAAGTGGTGGCACTTGTAAAACGTCTGGTGGCACTTTTCGGCATTAAACAAATAACTTTTTAGCAACAAGTGGATTTTTTTAGATTAAATGTTCAACACTTAATTTAATATCTACCACATGAAAAAAAAATCCTAGGACACCGTATGGAAATTCTATTTATGCGTCACAGTTGTAGCAATCCGTCCTACTCAAAAATTTACACCAAAATCAGTTACAATGGAGAAAGAATAGAGCTTGGTTCAACAAACATCAAGATTCTATCAGATAATTGGGATACTTTAAATAAAAGGATTAAAAATGATGACCCTTTAGCAAGTTTAAAAAATGAAACGCTTTCACAAATTGAATCGGACATCCACTTTGCTTACAATTTGTTAAAAAGAAAAAATGAACCTTTTGATGTTAAGAAATTAAAACAAACAATTTTGGATTTTGGGAAACCTCTTCCTGAAGAAAAAATTATAGTAGAACCGAGTTTTATCGAGGTAGCAGATGCTTGGCAAAAATTTGTGAAAGACCCTGAATTGTACGGAAAAAAATTAAGTTTGGGTTCTTTAACAAAATATAGAAATGTAAGGGATAGTTTACTTAATTTTTTCCTATATAAGAAAGCTCCTAAATTAACAATTTCAGAATTTACTCCTACTTACTTAAAGTCCTTTAGGTTTTGGATGGAAACCCATGAAAAATATGCTCCGCTAACTGTGCACAAGAGATGTCAAGTAGTCAAACAAATTGCAACTTGGGGGGCAAATAATGTAGATGGCTGCCACATTAATCCTATTGCTGACATAACATTTATTGAACCAGAGGCTGATGATTTTATTTACCTTTCCGAATTTCAGTTTCAACAACTTAAAAATCACAAATTTAGAACACAAGCTAAACAAGAAGTAGCAGATTTATTTATCATTTTTTGTAAGACGGGCTTTCACTATGCTGATTTAATTGAAATAATAAAGACTGCTAAAGATGAAAAGGTTAAAGAAAAGCACTACAAATTAGGTATCGATGGAAAAATGTGGATTTACAAATCCAGAATTAAAACAAAAGTAGTTGCTAAAGTACCGTATTTTGCCGAGGTAGAAGAAATTCTAAATAAGTACGATGGATGGGCCAACTTACCTATAAAATCAAATGCGACAATGAATGATCATCTTAAACTTATCGCAGCAGAATTAGAATTTCCTGAAATGCTTGTCCAAAAAATTAGTATTAAAGCTGGTAGAAAAACCCTAGTCGATTGGTTATTGAATGACAAAGGTTGGAGTACAGACGGTGTTATGGTTTTACTAGGAATTAAAAACCTTAGATATTTAAGTAAGTATGGAAAAGCTGATGAAAGAAGGGTTGTAATTGAAATTCAGAAAAGTAAGAAGTATATGGCTTTCTTAGAAGCTCAGGAACAAGAGAATTTGAAACTATCTAATATAAGTGGTATATTTTCAAATATGGGACAGTAAATTAATAACATTAAAAATCCTTAATAT
>NZ_JBWKYN010000058.1:0-30169 GCF_059423785.1 Arcicella sp. GW458-12-2-14-TSB2
CCCAAATCAAACTATATTACAATTTTAAGTACTTTAACTTTCACAAAACTCAGGGCAACCTATTTTAGGCAAGCACATGTCCTAAATTCTAGCGTCTTTAAGTCTAGCGTCCTTTAGTCCTAAATTCTAGTGTCTTTAAGTCTAGCGTCCTTTAGTCCTAAAACTTCAAGTCCTAAATTCTAGTGTCTTTAAGTCTAGCATCCTTTAGTCCTAAATCTTCAAGTCCTAAATTCTAGTATCTTTAAGTCTAGCGTCTTTAAGTATAGCATCCTTTAGTCCTAAATCCTCCAGTCCTATAGTCTTAACAGATAAATACTAATATTTTAACTAAATCTAAGAATAGTTACAATTTTGAAAATGATTGTAAAAAATAGTGTTAATGAGACCTTAAAATTTGCTTTTTTCAAAGTTATATCTGTAATTTTGCTTACAGAAAAATAACCCATCTTTAATTTTTTTTTAATCTGAGATTTATTGCGAATTCTTACCAAAACCATTTGACATTTAATACATTGGTTTAGGGAACTTTATTTTCCAAAAAATAAGTTCTAATAATTCAAAAAAAATATAATTAAAGTCATGTCTGACGCAATTAAACACGAGTGCGGGATAGCGCTAATCCGTCTTCGGAAAGACTATCAGTATTATATCAACAAATACAACACGCCATTGTACGGTTTGAATAAATTGTATTTGATGATGGAAAAACAAGTAAACCGTGGACAAGACGGTGCAGGAGTTGCTAACATCAAGATTGATGTTCCTCCGGGTCACCGTTATATCAGCCGCTACCGTTCTGTAGAACAAAATGCCGTACCTGATATTTTTGGAAAGATTTACAAGAAATTCCGAAAGGCTCTAAAGGACAACAAAGACAAAGCTAAAGATGCTCATTGGATTCAAGAAAATGTGGCTTTTTCTGGCGAAGTATTTTTAGGACACCTTCGTTATGGAACACACGGACAGAATGAAATAGAGAACTGTCATCCGATGCTGAGACAAAGTAACTGGCGAAGCAGAAACTTAGTAATGGCTGGAAACTTTAACATGACAAATGTTGAAGAGTTATTCGATAAACTGGTTTCGTTAGGACAGCACCCGAAAGAAAAAGTAGATACAGTAACGGTAATGGAGAAAATCGGACATTTTTTGGACGAAGAAAACCAACGCCAATTCGAATATTTTAAAAGTGAATATCATAATCCAGAATTATCGGATGTTATTCAGGATAATATAGATTTACAAAGGGTTCTACAACGTTCTTGTCGTGATTTTGATGGCGGATACGCCATGTGTGGAATGACTGGATACGGAGCAGCTTTTGTAGCCCGTGACCCCGCAGGAATCAGACCAGCATTTTATTATGCCGACGACGAAGTAGTGGTAGTAGCTTCTGAAAAGCAAGCCATTAAAACAAGCTTCAACTGTAATTATGAAGATATTAAAGAGGTGCAACCAGGACACGCTTTAATCATCGATAAAAAAGGAGATTATTCTGAAAAACAATTCATCGAGCCCATCGAAAGAAAATCTTGTAGTTTCGAGCGCATCTATTTCTCAAGAGCTTCAGATCCAGATATTTATGCAGAACGTAAGCAATTAGGACGTTTAGTGATTCCTCAGGTACTCCAAGAGGTGAGCTTCGACCTGAAGAATACGGTATTCTCGTACATTCCTAACACTGCCGAAACAGCCTTTTTGGGAATGATTGAAGGTTTGGAAGACTATCTTGCTAAGGAACGTAAAAAGGCTATCATGGAAGGTGTTTTGTTTGAAAAAGACCTTGAAGATTTGCTCACTTTCCGTCCAAGGGTTGAAAAATTGATTTCTAAAGATGTTAAGCTAAGAACATTCATTACCAACGATGCCGACCGTAATGACATGGTAGCTCATGTATATGATACTACTTTTGAGGTAATCAAGAAAGGCGTTGATAATGTAGTGTTGATTGATGACTCTATTGTTCGTGGAACTACCTTAGAGCGTTCTATCGTGAGGTTATTGGATAAATTAGGCCCTAAGAAAATCGTTATTGTTTCTTCGGCACCACAAATTCGTTATCCTGATTGCTATGGTATAGATATGTCGCGTATGAAAGAATTTGTAGCTTTCCGTGCGGCTTATCAGTTACTGATTGAAAGAAATATGGATGATGTACTAGAAGATACACTAGGGCGTTGTTTAACAGCAATAGAATTAGGAACTGCTCATAAAGAGAACTTTGTAAAAGCTATTTATGAACCGTTTACAACAGAAGAGATTTCAGATAAAATTGCTGAGTTAGTAAAACCAAAAGACTTGAAAGCTGAATTAGCAATTGTTTATCAAACAGTTGATAGTTTAAACAAGGCTTGTCCGAATGATACAGGAGACTGGTACTTTACAGGTAATTATCCAACACCAGGAGGGAACAAAGTAGTAAATACTGCTTTTGTAAACTTTATGAAGGGTGTTGAGATGAGAGCTTACTAGTAGAGCAGCGATATAAAATAAATGAAAACGACTTGCCGAAGATGATTTGGCAAGTCGTTTTTGTTTATCATTAACTAATCCTAGCCCAGTTGCTAGCATTTGCTTTTTGCTGTTCTATTTGTTCTTTAACCATCGCATTTTTGGGTAGGTCTAAGTCATGGTCTTCTTCTAAGATGGCTGTAGCACATTCTCTGGCTACCCTTAATATTTCGCCATCTTTGGCTAGGTCTGCAATGAGTAAATCTATTACGCCGCTTTGTTGCGTCCCTGATAAATCCCCTGGCCCACGTAATTGTAAATCTACATCAGCAATTTCAAAACCATCCGTTGTTCGTACCATGGTTTCTAAACGGATACGGGTGTCTTTAGAAAGCTTTACGTCCGTCATCAAAATACAATAACTTTGTTCTGCCCCACGTCCTACACGTCCACGCAATTGGTGTAACTGTGATAGCCCAAAACGTTCGGCACTTTCAATGACCATAATAGAAGCATTCGGCACATTTACGCCAACTTCAATCACGGTAGTTGCTACCATAATTTGCGTTTCTTTTTTGATAAAGCGTTGCATCTCAAAATCTTTGTCTGCTGGCTTCATTTTTCCATGAACTATGCTAATATGGTATTCAGGAAAAGCCCTTACTATGCTTTCGTAACCATCAGCCAAGTATTTGTAATCTAATTTTTCAGACTCCTCAATCAATGGATACACCACATATACTTGTCGCCCTTTTTTGATTTCATCACGCATAAAACCAAACACATTTAAGCGGTGCGAATCGTAACGATGAACAGTTTTGATAGGCTTTCGACCTTTAGGTAATTCATCAATGATAGAAACATCTAAATCTCCATACAGCGTCATGGCCAAGGTTCGAGGAATAGGAGTGGCCGTCATTACCAGAATATGAGGGTGAATGACAGAGTTTTTCTCCCACAGTTTGGCTCTTTGTGCTACACCAAAACGATGTTGTTCATCAATAACTACAAAACCTAAGTTTTGAAACTGTACAATATCTTCCAAAATGGCATGTGTTCCCACTAAGATATTCAACGAACCATCCAAAAGCCCTTCATGAATACTAGCGCGAGCTTTTTTACGAATAGACCCCGTCAGTTTATCAATTTTAATGCCTAATGAATCTGCAAAATCTTTTAAGCCTTGATAATGTTGGTCTGCTAAAATTTCGGTAGGGGCAATAATACATGCCTGACAGCCATTGCTTATGGCCAAAAGCATACAAATGAAAGCAACAATGGTTTTTCCAGAACCTACATCACCTTGCAAAAGCCTATTCATTTGTTTGCCCGATTTCATATCTTCAAAAATCTCTTTGATTACGCGCTTTTGGGCATTGGTTAAATCAAAAGGAAGATGATTTTTATAAAATTCTGTTACTAAAGTAGTACTCTTAAAAACTTGTCCTTTATAGTCAGTCCTTCTATTCAGCTTTTGTTTGATAAGTCTGAGCTGATTATAGAAAAGTTCTTCAAACTTCAACCTGCGTCTAGCTTGATGTAACCAAGCTTCTGACATCGGCAAATGAATATTATAAACAGCGTCTTTCTTTTCTATCAAACGGAACTTCTGTCTGATATTTTCAGGTAGTGTTTCTCGGATTTGTGAATAGGAGATGTCTAATAAATTGCGTTGCATCGTCGCAATTACTTTAGAATCTATATAGCGTTTTTTTAATTTTTCGGTTAAACCATATACTGGCTGAAAATATCCTCCTTTTTCATTGGCTGGGTTAAGCAATTCCATTTCGGGATGTTGCATTTGTGGGCGACCTTGAAAGAAAGCAGGTTTGCCATAAATAACATATTCTGAACTAGGTCTTAACTTTTTCTCTAAAAAACTTACTCCCTGAAACCACGTTAATTCCATCGTACCCGTTCCATCAGAGAATTGGGCAGTAAGACGAGCCTTATGACCTTCGCCCATTTTCTCCACAAAATGTAGCCTTCCTTTTATTTGTGCTACCTCCATTCCCTCATATAAGTCGGCTATTGTATGGAATTTAGTGCGGTCTTCATACCTGAAAGGATAGTATTGAATTAAGTCGGCATAGGTAAAAATTTGCAATTCAGTATTGAGGAGTAGTGCTCTTGCAGCACCTACACCCTTGAGGATTTCTATGCGGGTATCGAAAAAATTGTTTTGCATAATTTTGCTCTTAATCGCAACGTTATTAGTAAGTTAGTAGTCTTATATTGAATTGCTCCATGAACATATTTGCCTTTGGTTGTTCAAAAGAAATACAATATTTTAGATAGATGATAAACAATTATGTGAAAATACTGATTTTTATATCAAAATATTACCTTTAAGCCCTCTGAATCTCTAAAGAAAATATACTAATTAATACTTCCCCTCTACGCTTTTTTAATAAAAAGACTCTCTCGAATCCAAAAACTATGAAGAAAATTTACGTTGCATTTTTTTGCGTTCTCTGCTTTTTAAGTAGCTTCCAGCTCCGAGCCAATCACATTCTTGGGGGTAATTTTAGTCTTGTCCGAGGGAATACCCATGGTTCATTTACTTTGACTATGCATCTCTATTTCGACAATGCTGTTAGAACAGCTACTGCACAAGACAATGGGATAAAAGTAGGTATTTTTCGTAAAAGAGATAATTTTTTAATGAGGACACTTACGTTGTTCACTGCTGATTTAGCAGGTCGTCCTTTTGTTTATAGTAATGCGGCTTGTGCTACTAATCAGGGATTGAATATTACAGACATCACTTTTTCTGAAAACATAGACTTAAATCCAGATGAGTATAATGATGCACAAGGCTATTATCTGACCTATGACAGATGCTGTAGAAATTCAGCCAACAATATTAGCAATTCATCAAATACAGGAATGTTATTCTATCTGGAATTTCCAGCATTAAAGATAAATGGTGTTGATTTTGTAAATTCTTCTCCAGAATTCACGACGCCTAATGGTGAATATATTTGTAAAGGTAAGCCATTTAGGTTTGATAATTCTGCTACAGATGCTGATGGAGATCAATTACGCTACTCTTTTGTAACTCCTTATAGGGGGTATAGCGTAGGGGGGAATAATATAAATAATCCTATCGGGTCTTCATCTATTCCATTGATTAATTGGAACAGTGGTTATAGTGCCACTAGCGCTATCCCAGCCGAAAGTCCCGGTATGAAAATCGACAACCAAGGAATAATGACACTAACCGCTACCGAACTTGGACTTTTTGTATATTCGGTGATGGTAGAGGAAATTCGGAATGGAGTAGTAATTGGTGTTTCCAGAAGAGATTTCCAACTGAAAGTAATAGATTGTTTTGATGCACCCGCTAAACCAGACATTTTTAAAGACTTATCACCGATTAAAACACATACAGCTACTATCGATTTTTGTGATTATGGATTTGTAGAATTAGCTACAGAAATCAATACGAAATATAGTTATCAATGGCAAAAAAACGATGTTAATCTTGTTAATGAAAATCGTTATAAAATCAGAATTAATGAACCGGGGAAATATACTGTAATAATTGGCTATAATACTGGGTGTAGCGAATCGACAACTTCTGATGAAACAATTGTTAGTAAAGTTGCTGGGGAACAATTTGTGATTAATCCCGATGAAAAAAAGGCTTGCCTTGATGAAATTCCAATTAAATTAAGTATTCAAAAACAAAATGGAAGTGCGTTTTCGCCGAGTGATTATAGTTATCAGTGGACTCGTAATGGCTTTGACATTCCCAATAATAATAGCCACATATTAGAGGCTAATTTATCTGGAGAATACTTAGGTCGGATGAAACAAATAGGAGGTGTTTGCGAATATGAACCTTCATCGAAAGTAACAATCTATGCGCTGCCAGATGCTTTGATAACAAATACGATTAGTAAAAAAGTGATTTGTGATACAGATACTATTCCGCTTGTAGCCAATTTAGGATACAACCTGAAATACGATTGGTTTAAAGATGATGTCTCAATCAAAAAATCAGCTGATAATACCTTAAATGTATTAAAATCTGGAATTTATAAAGTATTAGTGACAGACGACAACGGATGTAAAAAGATGTCTGATACCCTAAAATTTACAGTAAACCCATTAACCCCCATCAGGTTTGATACAATTTATCCTTTTTGTGGTACTACAAACCTAAAAGTTAACTTATTGAACTACGTCAGTCCTTATGATGCCACTAAAGCTAAATTTATAGGCAGAGGTGTAAATGGTACTACCTTTGAACCATTAATTTATGGGTATTCTCCAATTACCTATCAATACACCAATGGTTTTGGCTGTGTATCTAAACTCAATAGAATAACCTTTGTTGATTTAATTCCGAAAGTGCTATTAGGTAACGACCAAATTATTTTCAAGGGCGATACTATTACCTTAAAAAGTATCACTAGCGGAGGTTTTGATAATAATTTGATTTACGAATGGTCTCCAACCAATGGTTTGAACAATCCGAGTATCGCTAGTCCTATTGCTTCACCAAGTATTACTACCGAATACGTTTTAAAAGTAAAATCATCTACAAGTAGTTGTACTAATAGCGATAATATTGTGGTAAAAGTGAAAGCCAAGATTATTGTGCCGACAGGCTTTACACCCAATCAAGACAATGTAAATGATGTTTGGGAACTAGAAGGTATCGAAGAATATCCAAATGCTGAAGTGAAAATTTATAACCGCTGGGGCAACGAAATTTTTAGTACGCTGAGTTATCGCTCTAATCCATTTAATGGGCGAATAGATAATATTAGCTTACCAGCAGCCACTTATTATTACGTGATAAAAGCCGATGCAGACATCCGCCCCATCACAGGATATTTAACCATTGTCAGATAATTTTAAGGGTGAGAGCAGTAAAATGCAGGAATGAGATTAAATTTGCAGTCGGGGACAATATTTTTAGCCCTACAAATCTAAATCATTATGCAAGGATTACTCGATCAACAGTTCAATGAAGGTGGCGTTGTCATTACCAAAGTAGATGACCTTATTAACTGGGCACGCTTAAGCTCGCTTTGGCCTATGGGCTTTGGTTTGGCTTGCTGTGCTATTGAAATGATGCAGACGATGGCCTCTGGCTATGATTTAGACCGCTTTGGTGTTTTTCCGAGACCTTCCCCTCGACAGTCGGATGTAATGATTGTGGCAGGAACAGTTACTTTCAAAATGGCCGACCGTATTCGTCGTCTTTATGAACAAATGCCTGAACCTCGTTATGTAATTTCGATGGGAAGCTGTTCAAATTGCGGAGGACCCTATTGGGAACACGGCTATCATGTAGTGAAAGGGGTGGATAGAATCATCCCAGTAGATGTGTACGTACCGGGTTGTCCGCCTCGCCCCGAGGCTTTGATTGGTGGTTTTTTGAAACTGCAAGAAAAAATCAGAAGTGAAAGTTTAGTAGCTCCGAAGGCATTATTAGACATGGAAGAGGAAGAAGCCAGAAATCAAAAACCAGCATTTGCCATTAATGCCTAAGCAAGATGAACATAGAAAACTTTAAAGATATTCTGATAGAGAAATTTGGAGAAGCGATCATTCTTCAAGCCGACCACCAATGTATTACTGTGCCTACAGAAAACATTGCAGAAGTATGTCAATTAATGCTTGAACATCAAGATTGCTACTTTGATATGCTATCTTGCCTGACGGGTTTGGATAATGGTGTTGAAAAGGCAACGATGGAGGTAATCTATAACCTCTATTCAATCCCTTACGAACATAAATTGATGTTAAAGGTAGTTTTCCCAAGAAATGAAAAAGGAGAAGCTTTGCCCAAAGTGCCTACTGTTAGTAATATTTGGAAAACAGCGGATTGGCACGAAAGAGAAACCTTTGATTTAATGGGAATTGAATTCACAGGTCATCCAGATTTAAGAAGAATTTTATTACCCGAAGATTGGGATGGACATCCACTTCGAAAAGATTATCAGGCCCAAGAATACTATCATGGTATCCAAGTAAAATATTGATTCCTCCTCCTATCCAATGAAAATAAGTGTTGTACTGATTACTTTTAATTCTGAAAAAACATTGGCTAAAGTATTGGAAACAGTAGTTTGGGCAGATGAAATCGTGATAGTCGATTCGGGCAGTGGTGATAAAACGCTTAAAATAGCCGAGCGATATAATGCAAAAGTTATCTACAGAAAATTTGATAACTATGGTGTTCAGAAGAACTTTGCTACCCTGCAAGCTAGCAACGATTGGATACTTTCACTGGATGATGACGAAGAACTAAGCCCTGCTTTACAACAAGAAATACAAAGCCTTTCGCTAGAAGAGACGCCATATCAAGCCTATAAAATTCCTCGCTCTTTAATCTTTCTGGGGAAGCTATTGCGTTTTAGCGGAGAATATAAAAGGCTTACGCTCAGACTTTTCAACCGAAATTTTGGTAATTGGAACACCGAACACGTACACGAAAGCGTTGAGATTCAAGGGAAAGTAAGGGTATTGAAAAACCATATTCTACACGATAGCTACCGTGATTTGACAGACTACTTCAATAAGTTCAATAAATATACTTCACTAGGAGCAAAAACGCTGGCAGAACGTGGCAAAAAAGCCTCTGTTGCCACCATCGTTACTCGTTTCCCTATTACTTTCTTAAAGATTTACCTGCTGAAAGGGTCTTGTTTAGATGGTTACGCAGGTTTTATGTGGGCTTTACTTGCCGCCATGAATCCCGTAATTAAATACGCTAAACTGAAGGAAGCAAAAAATCTTTAGTGGTTTTAAACTCAAAGCCTTCTTTTTGTAAAAAAGCCATCAGCTTATCGAATCGCTCCAACATTTTTTTGCCGTTATTTCTATGTAAGTAGAAAGGATATTTTGCGCCATTAGGTAAATCTGTATAATCTGTAAATTCCCAAGGATGAAAATACAAATGTAAGTAGCCGTCAGCTTCTACTACTTTTTTGCATAAATAGAAAAAATAAGACAAAGGGAAATTATGAAAGGCTATCCAAAACAAAGGTACTCGCCAAGCAGGTGAAACCGAAGCAGGGAAATGAATCAGGTTGTTCTGAGTAAAAAAGGTACGAGAAATATGACGATAATCGTATCGCCCCGGTAAATATGTTGGATTGATAGAGGCATTGTATAAATAGCCAGCATCTAGCAAATCAGCATCCGAAACAGGCGCCATCCTAGGCATTCTAAACCCAACAATTGCTTGTTGGGTAATGTTTTCTAGAATAGCTTTTGACGTACTTAAATCTTCTTTTTTATGGCTA
Organism: Arcicella sp. GW458-12-2-14-TSB2; assembly: GCF_059423785.1. Taxonomy (NCBI): domain Bacteria; kingdom Pseudomonadati; phylum Bacteroidota; class Cytophagia; order Cytophagales; family Flectobacillaceae; genus Arcicella; species Arcicella sp. GW458-12-2-14-TSB2. The sequence continues at coordinate 9,720 of NZ_JBWKYN010000058.1, forward strand.
GAATGATAATGATTATGCGAAGCAATCTCATGCTTTTTGCTTAATTCCTTAATCTGTGCTGTTTTTGCCAAAGCATATACTCCCGTACAATAAAAGGTAGCAGTAGCTTGATATTTATCTAATAATGAAACAATGGACTGTAAACCTTGATTAGAAGTGGCGATTTGCTCTTCCATAGGCGGAACACCGCCATATTCAAAGGGCATATCAAATTCTTCTACATCAAAACTCAACAAGGCTATTTTCATGAATATTTTGTTCTTGAACAATGTACAAAGGTCTTTCTTTATTTTGGATTAAAATTTTGCCAATATAAATTCCTAAAACCCCTAATACGATTAAATTTAATCCTCCAAAAAATGCAACCGTCATTAATAACGATGCCCAACCATCAACGGCTTTACCAACCGCAAAGCTATACATTACGTAGGGTAAGTACAAAAATGATAAAAGAGCAAAGAAGAAACCTATATAAATGGCAGTGTATAATGGCTTAATACTGAACGATGTAATACCTGCTAATGCCAAGCGCAACATTTTTGAAAAAGTATATTTACTTTCTCCAGCAAAACGCTTGTTGGCTTTGTATTTAATCGTTGCTTGGTCAAAGCCAATCCACTGAATCATCCCTCTTAAAAATACATCTTGTTCTTTGGTATTTTTCAAGGTTTCAGTTACCTGTCTGTCAATCAAGCGGAAATCAGCTTGTCCGGGTTCTAGTTTTAGGTCACTTACTTTATTCAGGATTTTATAGAAATTCTTGCTAGACTGTCTTTTGAACCATGATAAATCTTGGTCTTCTTCACGAAGCGTATTGACCATGTTCACTTTTTTAGAAAGCCAAATATCAATCAAATCTGGAATCATCTCTGGCGGATGCTGTAAGTCGCTATCCATCATGATAATAGCATCAGCATTGATGCTATCGATACCCGCCTTTAAGGCTATTTGTTGCCCAAAATTTCTTGAAAAAGAAATATATTTTACAGATTCGTCTTTATGGGCTAGTGTTCTAATGACAGCAAGCGTATCGTCTTTACTACCATCATTGACAAAACAAAACTCAAAATTATAAGGTAATTTATCTATTACTTTTTTTACGGCATGGTAAAAAACTAAGAGGTTTTCACCCTCATTGTATGCCGCCGAAAGGATACAAATGTTTATTCTTGACTGATCCATAATGATTTAATTTCTGAGGTTTCACTTAAAAAAAGTTGATAAATACAAGCAAACCAAACCAAGCAACACGGCAAGGCTTTGATTGAGTAAACGATAAACTTCATTCGCAACCAAGCTGGCAGAATATCTGTTGCTGAAAGCGAAGTAAAGGCTACAACTGTAAAAAGTAACATCCAAACCCATCGTTCCACAGGATGCGCCTGTGTAATAAACCAGATTGCCACACCAGCCACCGCAATAATAAAAGTTGGGGATTCGGATGATGATGAAAAAATGACTACAAAAATGGATAAGGAAGCAAGGTATCTTAATTGAAAGAGTAAGTTTTTATATTGTTTAAATCTTAATAGAGGAAGTACTTGTAAAATAAAACCAGGTACAAGAAAGAACAGATTAGAGAGGTTAGGGAAACCGCCTACTCTTCTGACAAAACCCATCAGCGAAACATCTTGCATACTCGTACCAACACCATTTTCAACGCCTTGATTTTCAATGTTTTTATGAACCAAGCTATTGAACCAATCGTAATATGATTGTACTACAAATTCAGGCGAACTGATAGCCATGGGTAAAACAAAAAGGATAACGGCCCACATAATAGCATATCCAATGTATTTTAGCTTGCTATCTGAAAATACCCAGAAAGCTAACCCTACGATGCCATATAGCTTTACAAAGACGCCAATCATTACAAAAAGTGTTGCCCATATTACTTGGTCTTTTTTTACATAATACCACGAAAGTATTATCAAAGCCACAACACTAGGATTTACTTGTAAATTATGAGATGAAGTGTTTAAATCGACGATACAAATGGCTAATAAAATCCATTGATAGGCTGGTTTTATAGGCAATAAAGCAAACGCTTTGTAAAGTACAAAAGCATGGAATGCTACCCAAATCGGAATGCCGATTACATCAGGAATGAATGTAAAAGGCATAATAATCAAACTAAACAACGGTCCATAATGATTAGAATCAAAATATTCCTGTGGGTATAATTCGTATAAATTATTAAAGTGTATGAGGTGCGTAAATACACCTTTAAAAATATTGTAATTATTTATTGAATGAAGTCGCCATTTCATAAAGCCAGCAACAACAGGCAGTAAAAACCACAAAATTGGAAGTAGCTTTCTTTTGTCTTTCAGAACAGAAAATGTCATTCTATTGTATTTGTTTCCTTTGAGCAATTAGTTTTACCTTACTTGTGTTCAATAATCGTGCTATTTTTAACAAACATGAAGTTTATTAGGATAGAAACGACAAAGTGCTATTATTGACGTTAATTGGTTCAATAAGGTTGGACTGGACATAACAAAATTGATAAGACAAATTCTGAGAAGAATTGCGCTGATACACACGGTGCAAGAAAACCTTTTGCCAGAAAGAGTAGACAGTGTTGAGCACATATTCTACTTGAGAAATCCTTATTCCAATTACAGAAAAAGGGTTTGGTAGTTTTAATGATTTAATCATAAAAGCAATTAGTATATATCCTAAAGAGGTTTCAAAGCCTTAGTGGGAGCTTCTAAACAAAATTAATATTTATCTTTCACAATTTAGTGTTTTTTGCCTAATCATTCAAGTACTATATTGCAGATATTTATCAAAGCAGAAATAGTCAATACATTTTACTAAATTTGTAGCAGTTATTTTTGCTTTTACTTTCAAATCTGAAACAATTTTCATTGAAAACTTACTTTCGTATTCTTCAATATGCAGAGTCTCTAAGGGTGTTTGCATTTCCATATTTTTTATTTTCATTACTGGCGAGCTTGTTCGGCATTTTAAACTTTACGTTACTAATTCCTTTGCTTGATGTATTGTTTGATAAAGTGCAAACGGTTGATTTAGAGAAGTTTAGTAAAAAGCCTGAGTTCTCGCTTGAATCAGATTACTTCAAAGAAATCTTTAATTATTACTTCTACCAAATCATTGATTTATACGGTAGAATGGGAGCCTTGAAGTTTGCTTGTATCGCCATCATAGTATCGGTGGTGTGTTCAAATATCTTTCGATATTTATCTCAAAGAATCCTGAAAACAGTAGAGGCTCAGACCATTGCATCTTTGCGTCAAGCCATTTTTGAGAAAACTCTTAACCTACATTTTGGTTTTTTTAACAATGAACGCAAAGGGAATTTGATGGCGCATCTTACTACGGATGTGCAAGAGGTTGAAAACTCTGTTGGTAGAGCTTTTACGGCAAGTTTCAAAGAGATTTTTACACTCATTATGTACTTTGTTTTCTTGTTTAATATGTCGGTAAAATTGACATTGTTCTCCTTGTTGATTTTGCCTATCTCAGGGGGGGTAATTGCGACTATCAGTAGAAGATTACGACGTGCTGCTCGTGATGTACAAGAACGCCAGAGTGCTATGATTGGTACACTCGACGAAGTATTTGGAGGAATGAGAATCGTAAAAGGATTTAATGCTGAAAAGGTAGTAGCCGAACGTTTCAAAGTAGAAAACTATGGCTATAAAGCAGCAGTATTACGCATGGTATATCGTCAGGAAATGACATCTCCTGTTTCTGAGGCTTTGGGAGTAACCGTTATTGCTGGGATTTTATTATATGGAGGTACGCTCGTGATTAATAATGACGAAAGCCTAAGTGCCTCAACGTTTATTTCTTTTATCATTTTGTTTTCACAAGTAATGCGACCTGCTAAGGTAATTGCAGATGCTTTTAGTGGCATACAAAGGGGAATAGCTTCGGCAGAACGAATTCTGAAATTGATTGATACAGTACCTGCTATCCAAGATGCGAAAGATGCTGTTGATATACCTGAGTTTAAAGAAGAAATTGAATTCAAAAATGTAAGCTTTGAATACCAAACGGGGAGAAAAGTATTAGATAATATTTCATTCAAAATCCAGAAAGGGAAAACAGTTGCTTTGGTCGGTACATCAGGCGGAGGGAAATCAACCCTAGCCGACCTAGTACCAAGGTTTTATGACCCTACGGAAGGACAAATTTTGATGGATGGCATAGACCTAAAACATATTCGATTAGCGTCTTTAAGTAAACAAATCGGTATTGTAACACAAGAATCTATTTTGTTCAATGATAGCGTAGCCAACAACATTACTTTTGGTTCTGTGGCTAGTCAGGCACAGATAGAAGAAGCCGCTAAAATTGCCAATGCTCATCAATACATCACACAGTTGACTGATGGCTACGAAACCTTTATTGGCGACCGTGGTGGAAGGCTTTCTGGCGGACAACGTCAGCGATTGAGTATTGCCAGAGCAGTGTTGAAAAACCCACCTATTTTGATTTTGGATGAAGCGACTTCGGCCTTAGATACAGAATCAGAAAAATTGGTGCAAGAAGCCTTAACGCATTTGATGAAAAATCGTACTACGCTAGTAATTGCCCACCGACTTAGCACGATTCAACACGCAGATGAAATTTTGGTAATTAATCACGGAAAGATTGTAGAAAGAGGAACCCATAGTGAACTTTTAGAAAACGAAAATGGATTTTATAAGAAGTTAAACAGTATGCAGGAAACGTAGATAGCTATTAGCTATAATTCATAAACCTTTGAGGTTAAGGTTTTTAAATAATTTATCATGGGAAAGCACGCTCAAGAAGGTTGCCCGAGATGTGGGAAAGTTTTTATCTGTAAGGTAAATAATATCTTACAGTGCGACTGTATGAAAATCAATCTAACCAAAACCCAAATTGAACACATTTCAGATATTAGTCAGTGGGAGTTTGATGGAGCGTGCTTGTGCAATGAATGTTTAGAGGAACTAAAAGCAGAAGTGTCGTAGTCATAGGCTTTCGGAAGTCGGATTTCAGTTTTCGGCTTTCGGGTGATATTAGGCAAGAACACAAAAAATCTTATTTCTTGCATCTTGTTTCTCCAGTCTAGCGTCTTATGTCTTGAATCTTCCGTCTAGTATCTTAAAGTCCTCAAGTCTAATAATCCTCAAGTCCTTCTTCCAAAAAGTCCCCCTCCCCAAATTCCTTTACACAAATTTCATCTACATCAGGTCAGGTCTGACATCGAAAATGAATAGCTTTGCTGAAAAAATCTCAAACAGTCAGTAAATGAAAAAATCTTTCTATTCTCTGCTATTAATACTTTTAATAAGTACTTCTATGAGCAGTTATTCACAACAAAAATTGAATGTAATGACTTTCAATATCCGCATGGAAACTGTGCAGGATGGCGAAAATCAATGGGCTAAACGCAAGGAAAATCTTAGTAGTATGCTAGATTTTTATGAAGCAGATATTTGTGGAATGCAAGAGGTATTAGTCGGACAGATTAGAGATTTAACCAAATTACTTCCTAATTATGCCTATGTAGGCGTAGGGCGTGATGATGCTAAAGAAGGAGGAGAGTTTTCGCCCACATTTTATAGAAAAGATAAGTTTACAATTTTGGAAAGCAATACTTTTTGGTTAAGCCAAACACCTGATGTACCAAGCAAAAGTTGGGATGCCGCATTGAATCGTATTGTTACTTATGCCAAATTCAGAGACAATAAAACCAAGAAAGTATTCTATTTCTTCAATACGCACTTCGACCATATTGGTCAAGTAGCTCGTCGTGAAAGTGCTAAAATGTTAGTCGCTAAAATCAAAGCAGTTGATGCTAAAATTCCTGTGATTCTGACAGGAGATTTCAACAGTACTCCGACAGAAGAGCCAACTGTTATCATTAATGCAGGATTAATTGATACGGAGAAAGTTACTTCAACACCACACTTTGGTCCAGTAAGTACTTTTAATGGATTTCAGGCTAAAGAAATAGAAGGGAAATTGATAGACTATATTTTTCTGAATACCGATAAAATCAAAGTATTGAAACACGGAACACTAAGTAATACTTGGAATGGTCGTTTTGCATCAGACCATCATGCTGTCTTTGCACAACTTGCATTTTAATCGGCTATCAGCTTTCGGTCTTCGGCTATCGGCGTTTTAGCTGATGACCGAAGACCGAAAGCTGATAGCTATAACAACGCCTTCACCATTCTATCTCTTCCAAAAAAGTCTTTCACTACCTCAACACTGCTAAAACCTTCGTCCCAGAATAAAGCTGCTGTTTCTAAACCAAATGATTGGTTAATTTCTACGATACAAAATCCATTTACCGATAAATGTTTTTTGGCAAATTTGGCGATAGCTTTATAAAAAATCAGTGGATTGCCGTCTTCTACAAAAAGAGCGAGGTGTGGCTCATAAGCCAATACATTTTTCTCCATCTCATGTTTTTCAAAATGGGTAACATAAGGAGGATTAGAAAGAATAATATCGAACATAGGTAGGGACTCATGCTTAGATTCATCCAAAAAATTTACCTCTTCAAAATCTACTTTTACCTTATTGGTTACTGCATTTTCCTGCGCAATTTGCAGTGCTTTTGTTGATATATCATAAGCTGTTACAGAGGCGTTATCAATACCGCCTCCCACAGAAATAGCAATACAACCCGTACCTGTGCCAATGTCTAATATTTTCGGATTCGATACAATCAACTTGCTTTTTACTAAATCCTGAAAAGTATTTAATGTTAGTTCAACTAATTCTTCTGTTTCTGGTCTGGGAATTAAAGTAGCAGGACTTACTTTGAATCTTCTTCCATAAAACTCCGTTTCGCCAATAATGTACTGAACAGGTTCATGATTTTTGAGTCGGGTGATAATATCTTGATAATCAAAAACCTCTTTTAGTGGATTATCCAGCAAAATATCTGTTTTAGAAATACCTTGAAAGTGTTCTAACACTAAATAAACGATGCTTTTTGCTTCGTTTTCATCATAAACAGCACTAATTTCGGATACTAATTGTTGAAAAAAGGTTTTTGCAGACATAAAATGATCAATAAAATTTATGCAAAGTTACAAAGAAATTTACGCTAACAAGTCTGAAATGTGGATGGCTCGTGCTTTGCAATTAGCTCGTTTAGGGGCAGAGACTGTATCGCCCAATCCGATGGTAGGTTGCGTAATTGTACATGATGGGAAAATAATTGGTGAAGGCTGGCATAAAAAGTATGGAGAAGCCCATGCAGAAGTAAATGCTGTAAATTCGGTAGTGGATAAATCTTTGTTGACAGAAGCTGATGTATATGTCACGCTTGAACCTTGTTCACATTTTGGCAAGACACCCCCTTGTGCAGATTTACTGGTAAAGCATGCCGTCAAGCGAGTAATCATTTGTAATGTAGATTCAAACCCATTGGTAGGAGGAAAGGGCATTGCCAAGCTACAAGCGGCGGGAATAGCGGTAGAGACGGGTATTTTAGCAGAACAAGGACGAGCATTGAATAAACGGTTTTTCACTTTTATCGAAAAGCAACGCCCTTATATTATTCTGAAATGGGCAGAAACTGCGGATGGGTTTATTGCTAAAGAGAATTTTGAAGCTGTTCAAATATCTAATGCTCTTTCCAGAAGGGTTGTTCATAAAATGCGTAGTGAAGAAGATGCCATCATGGTCGGCACTAATACGGCTCGGTATGATAACCCTAGTCTGAATAACCGTTTTTGGACTGGTAAAAGTCCTTTAAGAATCGTAATAGATAAAGACCTTTCCTTGGATAAATCCTTGCATATCTTTGATGGCTCACAGCCTACTATTTGCTATAATTTACTAGTAAATAAAGAAGAAAATAATGTTGTTTTTGTGAAAATAGAGCAAGAAAAAGACTTTTTATCGACAATTATACAAGATTTAACACAACGAAAAGTACAATCGTTGATTGTGGAAGGAGGTAGTAAATTATTGCAAAGCTTTATCGATGCCAATCTATGGGATGAAGCAATTGTATTACAAAGTAAGAAAATACTAGAGAGAGGTATAGCTACCCCCCAAATTAAAGGTGTTGCTAGTGTAAGCGAAAAGCTTGGTAGTGATAATATCCTTACACTTTACCACCAACTACCTTTAAACCAATAATTCCTACCGTAATTAACAAAAGAAAAAAGACTTCAGACCAATTTAACTTTGCATGAAAGAAGGCTATTTCGGCTATTTTAATAAAAATCAATGTGGCTGCTGTCCATACCGCCATTGCCGTAGCTGTGGGAACAGTTTTAAGCGCAACGGAGAAAAAATAAACATTGGCTAATCCAAAAACGATATAACCCAAGAATGGCATTAGTGTTAGAATCCCTTCTGTAGCGAAATACTTGTTTAAGGGAAGTGCTTTAATATCTTTAAAACTAAATAATTTTAAAGAGAAAGTCCATGCTGCTTCAAACAAAGCAGCAATAATAAGGTATATCCAAGCCATTTATGTAAGGTCTGAGGGGTGATTATTGGAATCTTTATTTTCTTCTATTTTGTGTTGTTCTATTCTACGGTAATTCATACTCGAGTTTTCAATTAGAAAATAATGTTCAATATCTTCAATCCAATGTGTGATTTTTTTCAAAATGGTAGGGCGAAGGTTATAATACCATGCAAACCATTTAAAGCGTAATAATTTCTTTTCATCAAAACGTTTAACCGAAAAAGCGTGCTGTAAGAAATAGTCTTTCGGATAGTCATAATATAATCCCCAATTTTCTCGCTCATTGCCTGGTTTGTGTCCAGGGAAATACACTGTACCAAAAAGATAGTCCCAGAAGGCAAATTTTGTTGCAAAATTAGCATGAAACACTTCTTGATAATTGGAATGATGCCATAAATGCAATTCTGGTGAATTAAAAATATACTTCCATTTACCCATTTTTACATCAATATTAGCATGAATAAACATGCCAAAAATAGCATCTAATAAGGCTTTAATCGGTAGAACAGCAGGGTCTGCACCTAAGACAATGATGGGTAGAAATTCAATGGTTTGATTAATGATAATTTCTACAGCATGTGAACGCGAACCTTCTAAAAAGTCAACTTCTTTTCCAGAGTGATGTGCTTCATGTGTTCTCCAGAAAAATTTATTGGAGTGTTGAAAGCGATGAAACCAATAGATATAAAAATCGTGTGTAATCAGAAAGAAAAGAACTTGTACTGGAACTGACCAATGTTTAACAAATTGGTATTCAGACCAATCGAAACTTGTATTGATTGGCTGAATAATGTAATCGAAAATAAGAATTTTAAGAAAGAAACTCTGAATAATGGTATACCAAACTAAATCCACCCAAAAGCCTTCTCTGAAAAGCTTTAAACCTTTACGATATGGATATAACCTTTCCATCAGAATAATAAAAATTATCCAACATATTAATATTGAAGTGGTTATTGTTAAGAGATTCATATTGGTTGTATGATAATATTACGCGGAAAAGGAATTTCCATTAATTACTTTATTTGTCTGAATTTTATAGAAATTAAGAGGTAGAAACTTTACAAAAGCTTCTACCTCTTGAACAAAATCTACTTCCTCTAATCAATATTAGATAATAAAACCGACATTTACTGATAAGCTTAATATTAATTTAATAAACACTAAGCAGAGTATTCTGCTGAGATATGTTTTCTAAGCTTTTTCATCTGAGATATCTCAGCTTCATATACTTTTTTAACGCCATCACCTACCGAAATTTCTACGTCACGGATGTCTTTTACTAAACGTGATAAGCCCTGAGGCTCTACAGAAGCAGCATGGTCAGAACCCCACATAGCACGGTCTAGTGTGAAATGACGCTCTACAAAAGTAGCACCTAAAGCCACAGCCGCTACAGTGGTAGCCAAGCCTGTTTCATGGCCAGAATAACCAATAGGAGTATCTGGGAACATTTCACCCAACGTTTTAATCATGCTTAAATTCAATTCTTCTGGCTTACATGGATAAGCTGAAGTAGAATGAGCAATCATCAATGGGTAGTTTTCATCAAAGTTTTTAATGAAAGCAACTGTCTCAACAATCTCTTTTACAGTTGACATACCTGTTGAAATCATTAATGGGCGACCAGTATGAAGAATTTTCTCGATTAATTCTAAGTCAGTTAGAGAAGCCGAAGCTAATTTGTATAATACTGGGCTAAAGTGCTCTAAGAAATCAACCGACTCAACATCCCAAGGTGATGCAAACCAGTCGATACCTCTTTGTTTAGCGTGCTGGTCGATGGCTGAATATTCTAAATTGCCAAATTCAGTTTTACGTTTGTAGTCGATGTACGACATTCTTCCCCAAGGAGTATCACGCTGAATTTCCCATTGGTCAAGTGGAACACATAATTCAGGTGTTCTTTTTTGAAATTTTACAGCGTCTGCTTTTGCATTTGCCCCTTCGTCAATCAGTTGTTTGGCAACGTCTAAAGAACCATTGTGATTGATTCCGATTTCGGCAATAATGTAGCATGGCTGACCCTTACCGATAACTTTTCCTGATGATAATGTAACGTTTTTCATTTGTAATGGACGTAAAAACCCCCTGACCCCCGAGGAGGGTTTGTTAGAAAAGTATTGATGTCTTTGGGGATAAGAGATTGTATAAATAGTTAGATTTATACAATCTCTGGAAGACATTATTGTTTAAATTTTTAAAATCAATTAAGATTGTGCCGCAATAATCAATTCTGCAAACTCTCTGAAACAGCCTTCGCCACCTTTGTTTTGACAGATATAATCGGCTACTTCTTTGGTAAAACTAATGGCATCATTAGGACAAGCAGTTAGTCCCACATTTTGCATAATTTCAATATCGTTTACATCGTCACCGATGTAGGCAATGTTGTTTTTGGTAAGATTACGGCTAACCATTATCTGTGTTAGAATAGCCAATTTGTCTTTGATACCTAGGTGTAATTCCGTGATTTTTAGCTTTTCAGCTCTTTTCACCACTGAAGGAGAAACCTCTCCTGTGATAATAGCAGTTTCTACATTGACTGATTTACGAAGTCTTTCTACACCCATTCCATCACGGATATTGAATTTTTTTAATACCTCGCCATTCTCGCCATAATAAACGCCTGCGTCTGTCAGCACACCATCACAATCAGTAATGAGTAATTTTATATGCTTTGCTTTTTCGTGTATATTCATGTTTTATTGAGTGATTGAGATAGTTTTTAGTTAGTGAATTGTGAGTTAGTGATTGAGTGAATGATTCAAAATAGGATTTTATACATTCTTTGATTTAACTCAGAATTTGCTAGTTTATAATTCACTAACTCACAACTATTCCAATCACAATTAAACAGCCGTCCAACCACCATCTACAACTAAGTTTGCGCCTGTCATGTATGCAGAGGCATCAGAAGCTAGGTAAATCAAAGCTCCTTGATAGTCGTTTGCAGTAGCCATTCGACCTAATAAAGTTTTGGCTGAATAATTCTTTACAAAATATTCGTCTTGAGCATTTCCTACACCGCCGGGCGAAAGCGTATTTACTCTTACGCCTTTGTTTCCCCAATAAGCCGCTAGATATCTTGTAAAATTGATAATAGCTCCCTTAGTAGTAGGATATGATGGCGATTTGAAAAATAACTGCTCGCCTGCTTCGTTACGGTAAATGCTTTGATCTGGCCCAACAATTCCGTAAGTAGAAGCGATGTTGATAATACTTCCACTACCTTGTTCAGCCATGACCGAACCAAATATTTGTGAGCATAAAAACACGCCTAAAACATTTACTTCTAACGACTTGCGGAAAGATGCTATCGGGTATTTTTCAAAAGCCGAAAGCTCTGCTGCTAGTTCTGGATTTTCAAACATATCATTGATAGCAGCATTGTTTACCAAAATATCTATCGACCCAAAACGAGCTATGATTGCTTGTTTTGCATTTTCTAAAGAGGCTTCGTCAGTAACATCTATGCTTATTCCTATCGCTTTCTCTCCAAAGTTTTCCGCAAATTTTTGTGGGTTTGCCTGCGCAATATCTGCCACTACTACATTGGCTCCAGCCGCTACTAACGCTTCGCAATGCTTTTTACCGATAAGTCCAGTGCCACCCGTTACGATAGCCGTTTTCCCTTCCAAAGAAAATAATTGAGAGAGGTTCAAATCAGGACTTGTGATTGTATTTTCCATAAATAATTTAACGTATCTAAAATCAAGCAGATTATTTATAACTAGCTTATGTAATCTTAAATTATTAGCTCATCGCTCATAACTCACAGCTTTCTTAAGCTTTAGCCAAAGCAGGCTTAATATTATAATTGCTAGTTTTTCTGAAAACTGCTTCTAATACTTCACCTTTCAAGTATGATTTTACATCATTACTTTCGATAGCTTCTTTCAAAATAGGCATTACCTCGCGATAGGCCGAAAGTGTATAATTGATGTCTTCGTCTGAATGGCTAAAACACATATTATGGAAACCAGCCCATAAAACACCACGCTTAATCATTTCTTGTTGTACCAAAGCCTTTACTTCTAAGCCGTTACCAGCTTCAGGTGCAAACGTCACCATCGAACGGCAGTTATAACCAATACACTTAGTAAGGTTTTCTAAGCCAAATTCTTTCGCGATTTCGTTATAGCCATCTTTGATAATTTGCCCTTTAGCATCTAAATAAGCAGGTACATTTTTATCCCTGATTTCTTTGATAGTAGCAATACTTGCTGCCAAAGAAAGAGCTTCACCACCAAAAGTAGTGTAGCTGAATACATCACTATTGAATAATTCCATTACATCAGCACGACCCGTCAATAATGCAATAGGCATCCCATTTGCACACGCTTTTGAATAGACAGCTAAATCAGGCACAACATTGAAATATTCCTGAGCACCACCCAATGCAATACGGAAGCCCGTCCACATTTCATCAAAAATGAGTAATGTGCCATTTTCACGACAAAGCGTTGCTAATTCCTGTAAGAAATTGTTTTGTGGGGCTTCGAAAATGAAAGGTTCAAGGATAATAGCAGCTACGTCTTCATCCAACGCCTCACGGATTGCTTGAATATTGTTGTATTCAAACGTATAGGTCATGTTTTGAATAGCCTCTGGAATACCCGCATTACGGCTTGTAATACCGATATACCAATCGTGCCAGCCATGATAACCACAACAGAAAATCTTTTCACGACCAGTGAAAGCACGTGCAACACGGATAGCCGCTGAACAAACATCCGCACCAGTTTTTGAAATCTTTACAGCCTCGGCATTAGGAATTACTTCTTGAATCAATTCAGAAAGTTCTACTTCTAAAGGATGCATCAATGAAAACGTGATTCCATCTTCTAACTGTTGCTTAATGGCTTCATCTACTACAGGATAAGCATAACCTAATGAAAGCGGGCCAATCGCAGCATTAAAATCGATGTATTCGTTGCCATCAACATCCCAAACGTGCGAGCCTTTTCCTTTTTTCAAATACTTAGGAGCTACGCCCTTCGTAAACTGACCTGGTCCCTTGGCAAGGGTTTGCGTAATTGGTTTTTGTACTTTTAAAGCTCTATTATACAGACTATCAGACTCGGTGATAGTTGGATAATTATCGTTAGATTTTATTGAATTTGGCATTTTTGTTGGAATTTAGGATCGTTGGACTTTAAGACTTTAGGATGAAAGAATCAAGAGATGATTAAGGTTGAGGAAGCAAAATTCAGAAGAATTTGATTCATCAACTCATGGCTCATTGCTCAAGGCTTACAGCTTCCTCATGAGCCAATATTTTTTCAGCCATTTGTTTTCCCGTGAATCCTTCATATGCTAGTACTTCGTTCAAACGTGCTGGTTTAAACCATTTTTCTACTAAAGCAATTGGTAACACATCGGCCGTAATTCTATTTTTCAATAAAGTTTCGGCAACGATAGTATATAATCCACCAGTTAAGAAGTGGTCTTCGATAGTTACCACTAAATCTGATTGTAGCGCAGCTTTTACAATAGCTTGTTCGTCTACAGGTTTAAGGCTTCTCATGTTTACCAAACCTACTGATTTACCTTCTTGACGTAAAATATCTGCTGTAATCAAAGCTTGTTCAAACATAAAACCATATACTAAGATAGTTACATCTGTTCCTTCTGCAATGATTTCAGCCTTCCCGATTTCAAAATTGGTATCATGTTGATACTGAGCAGGTCTTGTACAAATACGTACATAAGAAGGATTTGGAGTATTCCAGATTTGAGGTAACATCGTTACTAAATCATTTTCATCAGCAGGGGCAAAAACCTGCATATTCGGAATACCACGCATGATATTAATATCTTCAATGGCTTGGTGCGTAGGCCCGTTTCCGTCTGATAAAAAGCCGGGGATAAAACTGCTTAATTTCACAGGTAAATTAGCAATACCTGCATCAGTACGGATAAACTCAAAAGCACGCATTGACAAAAAAGCCGACAGAGCATGCACCACAGGAATGCGTCCGCGAAGTGCTAAGCCAGCGGCAGCACCAATCATCGTTTGTTCTGTTATACCTGTATCTATAAATCGTTTGCCCAAAACAGCTGGTAGATTTCTGACTAATGCACGGTTTTCGGCAGTCATTACTACAAAACGTTCGTCGTTAAGGGCTGTATTTTTTAATAATTCTTCGTACATAATTTTATATATTTTTTAAGTCATCGGATTTCGGCTATCAGATTTCGGATTAAAGATTTTATTATCATAAACTAAAGGCTGAAAGCTGACATCCGAAAGCTGATAGCTATCTATCTAACTACTAACACTTCAGATTCGATATTAGCTGAATGAACACCATGTAATTCTTCCATCAATTGTGATACCTCATTGGCTGAGAAATTACAGAACCAACGGTCAGCACGAGCTTCTATACTTGGTAATCCTTTCCCACGGATAGTATCAGCAATCACTACGTGAAGTTTGCCTTTGCGTTCATCTAAACTTGTAAAAGCTTCTTCTAAATCCAGAAAATTATGTCCGTCTATTCTTACTACATCCGCTCCAAAAGCTTTGAATTTATCGGTCAAAGGCTCCAATGGAATCAAATCTTCTGTAGCAATGTTTGCTTGGAACTGGTTACGATCAATCACAAAAACTAGGTTGTCTAATTTGTACGCATTGGCTACTAAAACAGCTTCCCAACAAGACCCTTCGTTTAATTCACCATCGCCCAAAATACAGATGATTCGGTTGTCAGTTCCTCTCATTTTACAATCTAAGGCTACACCAAGCGAAACAGCCGGTAGGTGGCCTAATGAACCTGAATGAAATTCGATACCCGGAATTTTAGTATTAGGGTGCCAGTAAATACTATCTGAAGTAGAAAGATGATTTTGAAGACGTTCAGCTTCTAAAATGCCCATTTCAACCAACGTTCCATACAAAGCAGGTACATCATGACCTTTTGAAAGAAACAAATAGTCACGATTAGGGTCGTCAAGATTTTCTTTGGTGATATTTAAAAAATTATTGTAGAGGTAAACCATCAAATCGGTAGCCGAAAGGGAAGCTCCTACAAAACAACCGCCATCCGTAGACATTCCGATGATGTGCTCACGGACACGTAATGCGATACTTTTTAATGTTTCTAATTTTTCTTCGGTCATTGTATTTATTTGGAATTTATGCTAAATACTAATTTTGGTTTGCTCAGGCGTGATGGTTTTCAATTCATCTAAATGATTTCTGTACCAATTTACACCTGCAAAACGTTCGTTAATAGTATATATTTCAGGTTTTTGCTGTAGCAACCTAAGAATATCGTCCAATGAAAACGCAGGATTTTGTGGATATAATTCTTCAAAAACACGCTTAATGAATAGATAGTCTTCGTGGTAGTCTATGGTAAAACGATGAGACATAGAATAGTCTAATCCTGTTTCCCAAGTAACATTTGCTAACCGAAATTTATCTGGATTTTCCCAAAAGTAGGGGGTAGTATGTTCTAATTCTAAAGGGCGACTGGCTTCATTCCAAGCTTTGCTCAATGCTTCAATCGTCATAATCTCTACATCGTTGCCGTCTGGATAAGTAGCAGGGTGAAGGTTACTCACAAAATCATATTTTCCTTCATTTTCAATATAAAAATCCAATACTTTATCCACAATTCTTGGGTCGATAAGCGGGCAATCAGAAGGGATTTTTATGACAATTTTGGCATTAGTCAAGACGCCAACCTGATAATGTCTGTCTAATAAATTATTCAAGCTCCCACGGTAACAGATTATGTTTTTTTCTTGACAAAACTGTTCAATTACATCATCTTGCTGGTCTTCTGAGGTAGCAATTACAATAGTAGCCTGATGTTTAATTTGTTGTAAACGTTCTATCATTCTATATAGCAGACTTTCGCCCAAAATAGGTAATAATACCTTTTTGGGTAATCTACTAGACGACATCCGAGCTTGAACAACAATCGTAATTTCTGACATTATTTTAATATATTATTTTGAAACAAAATGTCTGTAAGAAATGGGTCAAAACTAAACCACATCAGCAAAAGAGTAATTTTAAATGTGTTAATCACGCATTCATTAAATCGCTCAATTACTTATAATACAGTCTATTCATATACCAATTCGCTAACAGCTTTATAGTCATACGACTTAACGAAATCTTCTTTCTTACCTTTAAATCCTAAAAAGTCTCTGCAAACCTGAGCGATATTTTTAGCCGAAGTACCTTTGTTTTGAATAGGCATTTGTCTGGTAAGTTCTTCTTTATCAAAGTACGAATGTACTTTTTTGCCAAGTGCCATTCCCACATATACTGCTGATGAATACTGCGTGATAAATTCATCACAGTTCGCAATCATTGGATTAATATTACCAGTAGTATAAATTATAGTTCCCTCAGGCGTATTCTCTTTGATTTCGTTAGTAGCTCTTTCAACAATTTCATTAGGATGAAGCTTGAATATCATTTGTCTCCCTGCTGCCTTTGCCACACAGTCTTTGATAAAACCGACTCTGTCTTCAGGTCTGAAGCATTCTCGTCCATCAGAAGTGGCCACTAAAACATAATTGTGTAAAGGGAAATCATTTATATGATACTGTTCACAATTATCAAAATTTGGAATACCTGTTACTAAAATTTTGTTGCTGTGTGTACCAATTTTTGAGAAGCGTTCTTTATAGCCTTCAGAAGCTGCACAATAAACATTACAAATATTTGAAGACCCATTTAATGATGTTCCAACAGCTAGATAAGGAGGTAATTTTAATCTTTTTATAAGCTTACTTATACCAGTATACTCGTCAATCATACCTTCTTGTACCCACAAGGTTTTATTTTGGAGCATTCTATCAGGAATAATCATATCTGAACAATAAACCACTAAATCGTATTGATTCTTTCTAGCTTTATAATCCAATTTGAGATGATGTTCATAACAGTATTTTTCAGAATTTTCTTTGAACTGCCCCGCCAATACAGTTTTATTCAGAAACTCAGTTTTGTCAATAACCCATTGGATAAAGGGTGAATCTGTAAAAATTTGGCTAAACCAACAATCAAATTCAGGAAGTTGTTCCGCAATTTGATGCATTTGAGTAGTTTGATTGATTGAACCAGTTATGAATAAAATCTTCTTTTTCATAGACTATCTTTTGATTTATTTAAAGCAAAATTATCAAGCAAGTATTAATTCAATATTATCTCGAAATTAAGTGTTTGTGAGTTTGAACTATATCTGGATGAAATTGATATTAAAGTATTTTTAAAACGTGTTTTAATATCAATGTTAAGCCTCTTTAGGTATGATATTTTGGTTTAAATTTGATTAAAAATCAAACCTCATTCTAAACCTAATTGCTGTTCCCGTACTGACATTTGGATTTTCTAAATAGCTTAAACGCTTTACAAAATCTAGTCGAAGTACTTTAAAGATATTCTCAATACCAAAACTCATTTCCATATAGGGTTTATTTTCTAGCGAAAAAGTAGTAGGCTTACCATTTTCGTCGACAGGTAATAACATTAATCCATTTTGTGCAGTTGGACGATTTTTATCACTTAACCTCCCCATCAATCCTTTAAAGGTAATCACTTCTCTTAACTTTAATTTTTTTATCAAAGGTAATTTGTTGAAAATAAATCCATTAAAATGGTGATCAACAAAAAGAGCAGCATATTCGTCACTAACAAATTCTAAAAAATTCATCAGGTTGTAGGCCTCTGGTTGATAAGCATAACTTTGGTTAGCTCTATGAATTGTTAATAATGGGTAAGGCAATGTATTAAACGTTTTGCCACCTTCTAACGTAAAATCGGTGTAGCCAATAGGAGGTAAATACATTCGTTTATGGGCATAGCCTACTAAACGGTGGAAATTGTATTGCCCATCCAATAAACCTTTTACGCCTAAGGTATATCGTATCTGAAAGGTAGGATATTTGTTAATAATCGGGATACGATAATTTTTGCCTTGATAAAATTGTTCGTTAGGGGCATATTTTAGCCCAATCATCAACTCGCTACTAATCACTTCGGGCGTAGAAGTAATATTACCATCTTTGATAGTATTAAAAGTAAGGGCACCAGTAGGCGTTTGTCTGATATTTTTGAAATTGACGTTCACCGTTAACCCTGACCTCGATTCATTTAAATAATCCAGATTGATTACTTTATTATAGGTCATTTTATTATTTTGACCTCTTTTAAAGGAAAGCAAAAAATTATCTTCTTGAACAAACTGTAATTCCTGACCTGGAATTTTTATTTCATCTTGATAAGAAATCCTAAGGTGTTTGATAGGATAGGTATAGGTATTATGGTCTGTCAAGGAGAAAGTGGCAGAAGCAAAATACTTATAACGTTCGTCTCTGAAACCGTAGGCAGCATAGCCCTCAAAAGCCATTTTGTCACTAAAAGTAGGTGTTGTTCGTCCGCCTACTCGTAGTCTAAATCCTTCTATCGTATTAAAACTGTAAAATGTATTTACTGGACCAATTTCAAAGCCTCCCATTGGCTTATAACCTTCCAGTAAAAAAGTGGCGGTATTCATGAAACGCTGAAAAGCGGGCACTTTTTTTACACTATCAACCATCGTGTA
The DNA here is from genome assembly GCF_059423785.1 of Arcicella sp. GW458-12-2-14-TSB2. NCBI lineage: Bacteria > Pseudomonadati > Bacteroidota > Cytophagia > Cytophagales > Flectobacillaceae > Arcicella > Arcicella sp. GW458-12-2-14-TSB2. The sequence goes on from NZ_JBWKYN010000058.1 coordinate 28,737, forward strand.
AATCCCCAATTCTTTTGATGACAGTTCCTGATGTCGGTTCTGTTGCCAAAAGCTATCATCTCTATTGGCGGCATCTTTTAAGATGTCTGTTTTTAGACCTGAAAACTTTTCATCACTGATGGGTTTATTGATAACGTACCTATTATACGACACGCTCCTTTGCCCAAAAAGCCCCATACCATTTTCCTTTTTCAATAGGTTGAATTCAATCGCCAAATCGTCTTTAGTCAGCATCAAGCCTTCGTTTTCAATAAAGTCATACTCTTGAGCCACTCTTAAATCTGTCACAAAATTCACGTTAATGTCTTTAGAAAAGCCCATTTGTACCTTTCTAATCGCATAACTAGAATCCAGTGCTATCAACATTGTTCCTTGAAAAAGCTGGTCATTAGAATTCCTTGGAGAGAAACCTAAATTGACACACTTGGTTCCTTTAAAGCTGGTGGTGTCAATAATTACATAACGATAAAACTGAGGAGCAACAGGAGCAGTTGGTCCTAAAAACTGTGTGGCTAATAGTAGGATATTGTTGTCATACACATTTACGTCTTGGTACAAGGCCTCCAGATATAGTTTTATACCATTGTTATCTACATAGTTCCCCAAGCCCGTCATTTTCTCACCGCTAATTACTTCCTTTTTATTCTCTGGTGATTTTTTGTAGTAAACGTCTGATATAGTTTCTTTTAGGTACATTGGTAAATTTACTTTACCAGTGATTTGTGAAGTGTCGAGGTGATTAAATACAAAGTCGAATTTTTTCAAAGAGCGTTTGTTCCTGAATTTTTCAGAAATATTGCTAAGGTCAAATTCTAATTTTTCGTATTTATTATATTGATAAAAATCTAGGGCTTCTTTCCTGTTTTGGTCTTTGTGTTCTATAACCTTGCGAATCAATACCACAGCAGGATTATCTTTGTTGCGGTATTTATCTTTTTTACCTTTTACGGTTACTTCTTGTAAATCCGTATTTTGGGTTTTAAGCTTGAAAGTTACAGTTACAATTTTGCCACCATCTATTTCTCTAACCTCAGGGGTATAACCTACGAAGGCTACTCGCAGAGTAGGTTTTAACACAGGAGTTTCTAGATAAAAACTCCCATTCATATCTGTCTGAGTACCCTGTTTAGTTCCCATAATACTTACATTTACAAATGGCAACGTTTCTCCAGTTTTAGCATCGCTTACTTTTCCTTTGATACGAGTAAGCTGTTGTGCATAAATAATTGGTGTAATAGCTACAAAAAGTAGAAGTAAACAGGCTTTGAGTATTTTGTAATAATCACTCATTTTATAAAATTAATTTAAATAAAGCAGTTGAATTATATAGGAATGGCCATCAGAAATAGCCACATCTAATAAGGATTAACTTAAGAATATTTTTGAAAAAAAGAAATCAACATTTTTTAATAAACCAACCAAAAGTATGTTGG
>NZ_JBWKYN010000059.1:0-29821 GCF_059423785.1 Arcicella sp. GW458-12-2-14-TSB2
CCCGAAAACCTTAAAAATGACATCGGACATTTTAATGTTTTTCGGATTGAGGATTTTATCAGAAATTCGCAAAAACCAATTCCGTATAGTCGAAAGGATTATTATAAAATTTCATTGGTGATTGGCAAAAACCATTATCATTATGCTGATAAAATAGTGGAAGTACAAGAGGCAGGAATTTCTTTTGCCAACCCCATGATTCCCTACAAATTAGAAAGAATCGGCGAAAAGCAGTCGGGATACTTTTGTGTATTTACTGAATCTTTTCTTCAACAAATTCCCAATATCAAAGAGTATCCCATTTTCAAAGTTGGCTCTTTTCCTATTTATGAATTGGAAACTGAAAATATCGCAGGATACAGCCATATTTTCGAACAAATGCTTACTGAAATCAACCTTGAGTACGTCTATAAGTACGATTTACTCCGTACTTTGGTACAGCAACTCATTCACAAAGCCATGCGTTTGAAACCCAACCAAACGGTTGTTTCTTCGCAAAACCATTCGGCAAACAATCGTATCACCTCTCTTTTTATTGAATTATTGGAACGCCAATTCCCTATTGAATCGCCATTTCAAACGATGAAATTGCGAAATCCGATAGATTTTGCTACGCATCTTTCCGTACATATCAACCACTTAAACAGAGCTTTAAAAAGTGTTACGGGCAAAACTACTTCTCAATTAATTGCTGAACGAATTTTACAAGAATCAAAAACTTTATTGAAACATACCGATTGGAACATTGCTGAAATCGGTTTTTGCTTGGGTTTTGAAGACCCTTCTCATTTTACTTCATTTTTTCGACGTGCTTCACAAATCACGCCCAAATTGTTTCGTAATTGACAGACAAACATCCAATTGTTTGATTTTTTATACTTCCTGTTTCTTATGGGCTACTTATAAATAAGTATTTGTAAGGAATTTTGCAACAGATAAACATATTCATAAACATTCAAAAATAATCAACGACAATGAAGTATAATTATGTAGGCGAAACAGGTTTATTAGTCTCGGAGCTTTGTTTGGGAACAATGACTTTCGGCGGACAGAATGCTGGAATGTGGGAAAATATTGGCAAACTACAACAGCAAGAAGTAAACGAATTGATTAAAGTAGCAGTAGAGGCAGGCATCAATTTTATTGATACCGCCAATATCTATTCTTTTGGACAATCTGAACAATTGTTGGGACAGGCTTTGAAAGATTTGAATATTCAGCGTGACCGAGTGGTGATTGCCACAAAAGTATTAGCCAAAATGGACGAATACCCTAACAGCACTGGGCTATCAAGATACCACATTTTCAATTCGGTCGAAGCAAGTTTGAAGCGTTTGCAAATGGATTATATTGATGTATTATACGTACATGGCGTTGATCCAAAAACTTCTATCGAGCAAATTGTACGTACCCTCAACGACATTGTAAACACTGGTAAAGTACGTTACATTGCCATTTGTAATTGGCCAGCTTGGATGGTCGCTGAGGCTCAAACCTTTGCTAAATACAATGGTTTTCATCAATTCATCGGCTTGCAATATTATTACTCTGCCGTAAGTCGTGATATTGAGCATGAACTTGTACCGATGGCTGCACATCATAAGTTGTCGATATTACCGTGGAGTCCATTGGCAGGTGGATTTTTGAGTGGTAAATATACTCGGGAACAAGCAGAAGCTGGTTCGAGAAGAGTAAATTTTGATTTTCCTCCTATCGACAAAGAAAAAGGTTATGATTTGGTAGAAGTGCTAAGTAGCATTGCCAACGCTCATCATGCTACAGTAGCACAAGTAGCTTTGGCGTGGGTCAGACAGCAAAGTGGCGTAACAAGTACCATTATCGGAGCAAAAACTGTTGCTCAGTTGAATGATAATCTTCGCTCTATCGAGATTCAATTAACGCCTGAAGACTTAGCTAAAATCAATGAAGTAAGCCCATTACCATTACAATATCCGGGGTGGATGGTGAACAGACAAAGTACTTATAGAAGTTAAGGATAAGCTTCTTGGAAGGTTAGATTTACTACTTTATTTGACCTTCTAAGACTATTCTATACTCATCTTGATTCTCAAAATCAATTTTACAATGTTAATTAAACCTCGCCCGAAACTTCAATGGACTCATTTCTACTTTAGTCTTAAACAATTTACTAAACGATTGTGAATGCTCAAAACCTAATTGAAAAGCTATTTCACTCACAGAAAGACTGGTGGTGGAAAGTTTCTCTTTGGCTTTTTCAATGAGTTTTTCGTGGATATGTTGTTGAGTACTTTGTCCAGTGAGGCTTCTTAACAAATCACTTAGATAATGTGCTGAAACATTAAGTTCTTGCGAAATAAAATGAACACTTGGAATCCCTAATTCAATAATTTTATTGTCGAAATACTCATTAAGTAGCTTATCAAAATTCACGAGTAAATTGTTACTGGCATTTTTTCGGGTCAGGAACTGGCGATTATAAAAGCGATTGGTATAATTCAGCAATAGGTCAAGGTATGAGATCATAACATCTTGACTAAATTGGTCTATTGAATTTTGGGATTCTAATTCAATATTTTGCAAAATCATTTCAAGCATTTTTTCCTCCTTATCAGAAAGGTGTAAAGCTTCGTTTACTTCATAGGAGAAAAAACCGTATTCTTTGATGAGCCTTCCCAGTGGATATGGACGTATAAAATCAGGATGAAAAACTAACCACCAGCCAGACACTTCATAATTATCTTGTCCTCTGGTTGATAATAATTGCCCAGGCGACATTGTTGCTAAAACACCCTCATCAAAATCGTAATAGTGTTGTCCATATTTTAATTTTCCTTTCACATTTTTCTTTAAAGACACGCTGTAAAAGTTTAGAATTAAATGATGAGTTGTACTACTATCTGTATTCGGCACAGTATCTAAATTGATAAGACTAACCAGAGGATGATGTGGCTTTGGAAGCCCAATAAGTCGATGTAACTCAGAAACAGAGTTTATAATAGTTGGCTTTACTCTATTTTTCATGATAAAATCTACAATGGAAGCTGTTTAAAAGAGGCTATCCGAAAAGGAAATCACCGCCAAATATTTTTTGGTTTAAAACCGAGCTTCGGTCTTTTACAGAATAATATTTGGTGGCATTTTCCTTTTCAGACAGTCTCTTCTTAAAGATGTCAAATTAATGATTTGTGACTTTTCGGGTAAATATCCAAGCCCAAACAATCAACAGAAACTGAAAAGGTAGTCGGATGATACTTGCCACAAAACCTTCATTTTTAGTTTGATAAAAATCAATAGATTGGGGAATGTGAATGCCCAAAAAATAAACAATTAGCATAGCTATGATAAGTTTTGCTGATAAGACTCTTGTTTTCAAAGGCAAAAGCAATAGCCCCAACACAATTTCTACGATACCACTAAAATAAATCAAAAAGATATGTGTAGGCATCCACGTAGGCATCATAGCCAAATATTGCTTGGGATATAGCAAGTGCATTGCCCCCATTCCTACATAAAACAAGACCAAAAGGTACAGCGATACAACTTTAATCGTCTTCATCATCATTATGATCTTTAGTTATTGAGCTTTCTCTGCTACTGGTTGCCATGTCTTCCAATCTGCCAAACGTTTAGCATAAACAGGCTCTATTACATGTAAAGGTACTGCACCCAAAAACAAACGCAAAGGCGGATTTTCAGTATCAGCAAGTGTTAAAATTGCATTGGCTGTATTGGCAGGATTCCCTTGTGAAACACCGCTAAATGCTTTATATAAAGCAGCTTTTACACCGTTATATGCCTCAATAGCTTTACTTTGTTTGGCAGATGCCGTTCCCCATTCAGTAGCATAACCAGCAGGTTCAATCAATGTAACTTTAATGCCAAAGCCTGCAACCTCTTGAGCGAGTGAATCACAAAGACCTTCAACAGCCCATTTAGACGCATGATAAATACCCAGTGTTGGGAAAGTTGTTACTCCACCAATACTTGATACTTGCATGATATGCCCGCTTTGTTGTTTTCTCATAATTGGCAATACAGCTTGAATAATCCATAAAGAACCAAAGACATTTGTTTCAAATTGAGCTCTTGCCTCAGTTTCAGAAATCTCTTCAATACATCCAAAATGCCCAAAACCTGCATTGCTAATCAATACGTCAATCTTCCCGAAATGTTCCTGTGCTTGTTGAACTGCTGCAAAGCAAGCCTCACGATTATCAACATCTAAAGAAATTGGTAGAACAGAATCACCATATTTTGTTACCAAATCATCTAAAGAATCAATATTTCTGGCGGTTGCTACAACATTGTCGCCACGTTGAAGGACTGCCTCGGCCCAAGTTTTACCAAAACCTTTTGACGTTCCCGTAATTAACCAAACCTTATTTTCCATTGTTTTATTGTTTTAATTTGTTGGTGTAAAGTTCTGATAAATAAAACACAGGAAAGTAGCCAAAATGTGGGATGTTGTAGCCAAAACGGAGTAATACGTAAATTTGGAGAACTAACTCATCGACAGCGGATTCTGTGCTACTCATTTTGCCATATACACTGGCGTAGTGAAAAACACTATGCCAAGCGATGGTACACCTATTTCCACTTTTCTTTTTGTAAAGCATTGGAGGCTAGAGAGTCCTTTAGTTTTTAAAATCTTATATGTTTTTATATTTTTTATACCTTTATGGCTGATATGTATTCAGTATGATTAAGCAATTTAACTATAAACAATTTGGTAGCATCGACTTGGCTGTATATGACAACACTGCCAAGTCAATGAACACCATAGAAGACCACATAAAAATCATCTTTATACCTCAAAAATATGGGATTAAAGTTGACTTTCAAGAATTTAGTCTGCCGCATGATGCCTTACTATTTGTAAATCCCCAAGTAGTAATACAGCCATTGAATATAGACTTAGTAGGCGCTGAATTAATTCATTTTAACAGAGATTTTTACTGCATAGAAATCCACGACCAAGAAGTAGCTTGCGATGGTATTTTGTACAATAATGTTTTTGAAGTTCCATTTATTGAATTAGATGAAAATCAATCGAAGGATATTCAGAAAATTATCACTGACGTAAAATCTGAAATGCAATCGCAAGATGCCAGTACTGAAGAAATGCTTAGGATTTTATTAAAACTAATTATTTTAAAATCGACGAGAATTTGGAAGCAACAACATCAATTAGCTGAAAATGAACAATATTTGGATGTTCAGTTTTTGAGGAAATTCAGCAAATTGGTCGAGCAGCATTACAAAACACATCACACTGTGGCTGATTATGCTGATATGCTATCTATCACTCCAAAAAGTCTAAGCAAAAAAATAGGTTTACTCAGTAAAGATACTCCCAACGATATCATCAAAAATCGGATAATCTTAGAAAGTAAACGTCTGTTGGCTCATACTTCTCTATCAGTTAAAGAAATTGCTTATAGTTTAAATTATGAAGACGATGCCTATTTCGTCCGATTTTTTACTAAAAATACGGGAACCTCTCCTACATCCTTTCGAAAGCAATTCTGACTTTTTGAATCAATTATTCGATTAGCATGACCACAAAGTCATGCTTTTTTTATTGCTATATTTTCATTTTCTATAATTAGGGCAAAAAGTGCAATTCAAGGCGAAGTCCGTCCATTGATGGGCTTCGGTATTTGGATGAACTTTGCATCATCAAAATAATCATAAACAATTTAATTATTAACAAAATGAAAAAGTCAATTTTAGCAATCGTAATTTTAGTTTCTCTTTTTACTGACAGCCTAATGGCACAAAACAAAAGAGTTGCAGCTTCGGCAGGCCGAGCGGAGTACATAGAAGTAGAAAAAAATGTACGCCTTCATGTAACTGACCTTGGAGATGGCCAACCTATCGTCTTGGTTCACGGGTGGCCATTAAGCAATGCCATGTATGAGTATCAATACCAATATTTGGTTCAGAAAGGATTTAGAGTTATTGGTATTACATTACGAGGTTTTGGCAAATCGGACAAACCATTTGGAACGTATAATTATGATGTGTATGCTGATGATATTAAAGTTGTTTTAGACCAACTGGGTATCAAAAATGCAACTTTGGGAGGTTTCTCAATGGGAGGTGCAATATCATTACATTATGTTGCTCGACACAACGCCGCTCATGTGAGTAAACTTGCCTTATTTGGAGCTGCCGCCCCTGTTTGGACAAAAAGAGCCGACTTTGCCGTTGGATTTACTAAAGACCAAGTAAATGAACTCATTGATTTGAGCCGTACCAACAGACCTCAATTATTAGAGAATTTTGGTAAAATATTTGCCGCTTCAGAAACATCCGTATCGGCTGGAATAGGAAATTGGTTAGGTGGCATCAATCTGGAAGCATCTCCTTATGCTACAACACAAAGTCTAATAGCTTTGAGAGACACTGACTTACGTCCAGAATTGAGTAAAATAACGATACCAGTAGCTATTTTCCACGGAGTGAAAGATAAAATCTGTGACTTTGCTTTGGCTACAGAAATGCAAAAAGGTCTTAAGAATTCGACTATCATTCGATTTGAAAATAGTGGACACGGCTTATTTGTTGAAGAAATGGAAAAGTTCAACACTGAATTAGAGAAATTTGCGAAATAATAAAGAAGCTGTTTTTACTCAATTGAGGTTTAGAACGAACGTTTTAAACCTCAATTTTTGATTGACCTTGCTTGGCGTAAAATCATTTTCAACTAATAACTTTTATCATAAAACACTGACATTCAAATATTTATGAGTTTAGTGCAATAATGAAATTCCAGATAGCGTTAACAAAAAAAAATAACTATGAAAACAAAAATTTTATTATCAATATTTTTTTCTATCGCAACACTCTTGGCGGGTTGCAAGAAAGACGACTTAAACATTGAAGACGGAACATATAAAGGAACGTTTTCTGTAACTTACAGCTCGGGAATAAAAACTGGACAAACAACCTTAGTATTGACGAATGGTAAATTTTCTTGTTCGGGTAATTCCAATAGAATACCTGCTGGGGGGTCAGGTACCTTTTCTTCAGACAACAACAAAATAACATTTAATGATGAAAATTTTTGGACGGCCGAATTTGATCCTAATTTAATACTTAAAGGGACGTATACCTATACATTTGATGGGAAAAAACTAAAAATATATGCTGAAAGAAATGGTATTGGGAACTTTAATTATTACCTCGAAAAACAATAATTAATTCCCTCGCTTGGCATAGTGTTTTTCCCTACGTCAGTGTGTCAGGACTTCTTAGAATGCAACGGCTAGTGGTATATGAGTACACAACTTGGGAATAATCATAAAATGCTCTCCATTTTGCAATGTAACATTGCCGTATACACTGACGTAGTGAAAAACACTACGCCAAGCGAGGGAATTACTTAAACGATATGAAAGATAGAAATATCCTAATAATTACTTTTCTCCTATTGATTGTTTTACTATGGAATTGCAGTAAAACCAAAAATGTAGTCATATCACCTTACTACCAGAAAACAAATATGTTAAAATTAGAAGTTGACAGTATTTTGTTTCCTCCCGAAATATTAGTATTTCCTGTACGTTTGAAACTTACTAATAATACAAATAAAAAAATAGCAATGTCATTTAAACCTGATGTAAATAAGGAATTAAATAAGAATATGATGTTTATTTCTACTAATAATGACACCATTCGATTTAAGTTTACAGATAGCTTAATAATTATTAATGAATATAGTAAAACATCTTTTACTGTTCCTGGACTATACAGCTTAGAGCAATTTAAAAAAAATCCAAAAGTGTTAAAAAGAAACTTGCAAAACGGAAAATTAATATATTTGGGAAATACTTATCAAAACGAGTCAATTAAAATCTCTAAACAATCTCCAATAGATACATTATTTATTCCCTTCTATTTAGAAGCAAGTACTCAAAAGACAAATTTTGTATATTCATTTTTAAAAGGCTCGTATGCGCTAGTTACTGATAAAATTGATAAGAAGAAGTGAAAAACACTACGCCAAGCGAGGGTTTAGTTATTGCACGTAATATTTATTAATACTTCTCAAATTTGCTTCCTGTCCATTTGTATAGTTTATCGGAAACTTGATAATTCCCCGTCTTATATGAGTCTGCTACAATTTCTTTAATTTTGGCAATCCCTGTTTTATTTTTGCTTCCTGTAACCATTAGCATGTCTCTATTAGGAATTGTAATGATAAAATCTCCATCAACGGGAAAGCTTTCCTTTGTCCATATAGAAGATAATAGAATTAAACTTGCTTCGTAATCACCACCAGCAGTTATCATAAATAAGCCATAATCACCTTGCCGTTGGATTTTTGTAATTCTTTTGTCAAAATTTTTTAAAGCAATAGACTTTAATGTGTCCCTTGAGATTGAAAGAGTCTTGAAATCGTCTTCTGTCAAAAACTTAATGCTGTTTTTAGAATCTTCAGCATAAACAATTATTAATTGGTCGTTATACTTTTCGGTAATCACTGGGAATGATTTTCCGTCTTTGCTTAAAGAATTTATTTCGTCTAAAAACTCAACAGATTTTATTACTGGAACTACATTGCCAACATTAACTAACTTTTGGTCTATATACAATTCGGTTGTCGAAGCAACATACCTACTAATAATGTCATTAATAGAATCTGGTTCCGCTTTGTAAGCTATAAAGGCATTGTCAATATAGTGCTTGTAATCTGAGTCTCCTTTTTTCGATGTGATAGTCAAGTCAGGGTTTAACTCGAATTTTACAGACGGATACTTTTTGCTTAAAGAGTCTAAATACACCTGAGCAAACTCTTTCTCTGTCATTATTGAGTTTTTAGAGTTACAACTAACAATGAAAAGGCCTAATAGAAGTGTTAAAATTGAACGCATAGTCATTTTAATATTACGGGTAACGGTTTGTGGCAATACAAACTGACGTAGTGAAAAACACAACACCAAGTGATGGATTTGTCTAATTACTCATTTATATTTTTGCAAGTAACAAGTACTTGAAACGCCATTTTTATTTATCACGAACAATTTATTATTCTTAATTTTATATTTATCAACATTTACTAAATCCGAATTTTTAATTTTTGGTGAGAGAGGATCTCTCTTAATTAAAAATATATCTGATTTTAGTATGAGGGTGTCATTGGAAAGTTTCCATTTTCCCTTAATAATTTCATCATTGTAAGCAAATTGATATTGGAACTCTCCATTTACATTTAATATCAACTTTAGCGATGTTTGATTATATAAGTCACAAGAACTTCTAAAACTCCCATGTAGTTTTTTTTGAACACTACAATTTAGTGTCAAAATGATTATGGAAACATAAAATACTATTTTCACGATTATCTTTTTATATAATAAGTTGTACTACCAACACTTGCTTGGCGTAGTATTACTACACCAAGCAAGTGAGAAAGTCAATTTTCAAGTTTTCAGATAATAAAATTGTTAAACATACTGACATTAGTTAATGTACATAAATTCATTAACGAAAAGAGGTCGTAGCATTCATTTACTACGACCTCTTTTCATTATTTTATAAACTTTACTTTCCCAGCAAAAGGGTCTGTATCCAATGCAAAGGCTTTCCCTTTTTTACTCATTGAAATGTCATGTAAAACATTATCAGACGGTAAACATATTTTACCCTTTACCTTACTAGTACTTACTGAAAAAGGTACTAATTCTAACTGAGACCAGTCTAAATCATTGGTTGATTGTGCCAATTTGATGTGTGGTAATATTGCACCGTCACGCACCAACATTACTACTGACAATTCGCCTCCGTCAATCTTATGCCACCCACCAGCATACACTTTTTTGGTTTGATAATCTATCCAATTTCCTTTGGGTAAATATACTTCTCTGCTTCTAGCATCTTGTTCAAAGAGCGGAGCAACCAGAATATCTGAGCCAAACATATATTCATTTTCAATTTGCCAAGAACCTGCATCTTCTGGAAACTCTACAAACAAAGCACGCATCATTGGTAAACCGTTTTCAGAAGCGTGTTTAGACTGTGCATAAATATATGGCAATAGCTTATACTTCATTTCGATTACCTTTCGGAAATCATTCATGAAATCTACGCCATAATCCCACGGTTCTTTGGGTGGCTGTCCATGACAACGAGTATGCGATGACAAAGCCCCAAATGGCAACCAACGTCGATATAAATCTTGCTGAGTTCTTTGCGTAAAACCACCTATATCGTGGCTCCAGAATGAAAAGCCAGAAACTCCTAGCGATAAACCTCCACGTAATTCGGCTTCCATACCCATATTGGTAGATTCCGCATCGCCACCCCAATGTAAAGGATAACGTTGCGAGCCTGCCCATGTGCTTCTAGCCCAAATGATGTTTTCTCCGTTGATTTCCTTGGTCAGTTCAGACACAATTTTGTTATAACGCAATGGATACAGATTATGCTCGTAAAACCCTGTGCGACCATTGGCATAAATTCCCTTGTATGGAGCAGCCTCGCCAAAATCTACCTTGATAGCGGCTACGCCCATTTTCAATAAATTACCAATTTTTTCACGATACCATTGAATGGTATTAACATTGGTAAAATCTAAGACAGCATCTTCGTAAGGGATATTACCTTTATCATTTTTGACAAATAAGCCTTTATCTACAATTTCTTGAAAGAGGTCATTTTTAGGGACAAAATAGGGCAATTGCCACAGACAAGTACGGAAACCTTGCTCCTTTAAATCCGAAATCATTTTAACAGGGTCTTTAAAACGATTTTTGGAGAATTGATAGTCACAACGCCAATCTGTTTCAAACCATCCTGTATCAAAATGAAGTACATCTGTAGGAATCTTGTTAGCTCTTAGCTTAATCGCTACATTACGTCCGTCTTCTTCGGAAAAATAGGTAATACGACTCATCCATAACCCAAAAGACCAAAGTGGAGGCATAGAAGCCTTCCCTGTTACGTTCGTGTATTCATCCAGAATATCTTTGGGTTCACCAAGAAAAACGAATAAATCTAAAGATTCATCCCCAATCATTAATGCATTGGCAGCACCGTAGGTAGCACCAAAATCGCAAGTAATGGGCGTAGAAGTGTGCATAAACATTCCGTAGCCTCTTGAACTCATAAAAAACGGAATAGGCTTATACATCCCAGCCGTTTCGATACCATTAGGGTCTGAGGTATACAAATTTACTTTCTGACCATACTTGTTCAATTTGGTGAATGATTCGCCACAACCAAAGATTTTTTCATCGGGCGATAGGGTAAATACGGGTGCAATACTGCGTGAATAGTCTGCCGCACGACGCACAAAACAGAATGGCATCGAGGCTGTATAAGATGTTTTATTATCTGCAAATCCACGGGTTTTGGTTAATAATTTACCTGTCTTATCTCTGAATTCTATTCCCCAAGGATTTTCGGTAATCGTCACTGTTCCGAACGCACTTTTGTATTGATGTCCCCCTGCAATTTTGGTGTATTGCCAAGAATTGTCGCGAGTAGGTTCTTTTACTAACATCAAAGATGGTTCGTCTTTCCTAGTAATAGTACCCGTATTAGCTCTGATTCTTACCGATTTGGGCGAAATAAATTCTATTGAAAAAGGTAAAACAGGGTTCTCTGCATACTCTGGCCCTGGGAACTCATTTCCCGGCACTTTATGCAAAGCCGACTGTGTATAATTAAACGCATGGGCAGGAAAATACTGATTTCGTTTCCATTTAATACTACCCGAACCTGTAGCAGGATTAAAACTTGCCAAACTATCTGCTACGAAATAAGTATTGGTAAAATCTTTAAAATCTTTGCTAAGGTCAACAGGCTCGTTGAGCATTGTTTGTACATTTTGAGCAACAGTGTATTGACTTTGGAAAAGTCCTAAAGATAATGCGAGCAAAACACCTCGTTTGACATGCGAATAAATATTGATGTTCATATAGAATAAAATGATTAATGGTTAACAATGTATCAACTTGCTATGGCTTTTCTACTTTTTTATACCCTATAATTCTATTTTTAGCATCAAAAAACTTTAAAATATAAGTACCTGATTGCTGTTTGTTTACTGTCAGTTTTTTCTTACTTAATTTTTTCTTTGCAATAGATTTTCCTTGAAGATTTATTAATTGTGCGGAATAAACGGTATTACCTGTACTTTTTATCGTAAAAACATCTTGGCGAGCATTGGAAAGAATATCTACATCTGTTAATTCAGGCGTTTTACTCAACCCTAACGTTTTTAGGACATAATTTCCAATATCACTCTTTATACAGGGCGATAGTGCTGTAGTTCCTTTTTGAAACATATTGAATCCTCCATTCCACTCCCACCAAGCAGATGGAATATCTAAGGCAGTCAACGCATCGTAAACAGCATTGGCATGTCTGCAACGACTATCGGCATCTGCAAAATTGCTATAAGAGCCAAACTCTCCTAAGAAGATGGGGACATTTTTCTGAACAGACCAATCTTTTGCCTTGGCAAGTGCATTGTAAATTGCTTCTGGAGTCCCATATCTTGAATAATGAGTAACGTTATACTCTACCCAAGTTCCTTTTGCTGAGGGAGGTACTACTAGCGTTGAATTGTCTGTTGGGCTTGGGAAAGGAATATTTCTTAAATCTTTTACTTCTGGACTCGTCCATGTTGCCCCTTGGTGGGTAAAAATAAAAGGGTCGTAATAATGAAAAGTATAAATAATATTGGGATCATCGAAAGGTTCAGATTTTAATAAACCTTCTCTACTATTCCAGTCATGAAAGCCTACAACAAGCGTATGGCGAGGGGCAATGGCTCTGACTGCACTGATTAATTGGTTGGCCTCTGCTCGCCATTCCTCTGCGGTGATGTCGTGGGGTTCATTTTGTAATTCAAAAAACACTTTCTCAGGGTCTGTATTTTTATACCTTTCTGCGACGCTCTTCCACAAAAATAATTTTCTATCGATGGTATTTGCTTCAGGTATCGAACCGTTGTACTCAGGATGATGTAAATCAATAATTACTTTCAAGCCATTATTCATACACCATTTAATGAGAGAATCTGTCGCTGTTAGTCCAAGCGGATAATCCCATTGATAAGGTGCTTGTATCGAAGCAAAGGCACTAAAACAAACCGGCATTCTGATAGTTTTGAAGCCTTCTTTAGCAATATCAGCAATCATGCTTTTACGTTTCATTACCTCTGACATCTTTAAGAAATCACCATAATGATTAGCCTTTGTCCCTAACCAATAATTTTCTAAATAAGAAAGGTTCATTCCGATACCCAATGTGGCGGCTCTTTTCGAAGCAATTGTTTGCGAGAAAAGGGTATTATTCAATACTAAGCTTATACTGAATAATACAAAATATACAATGCTTTTTTTCATGTTAATATCATTTTATAGACATGCTCATTTTTGATTGTAGGGCTTCAATAGCCGCGGATAAATAGGCCATCGGAGCATTCCAATTAATTGCAATTTCGTTAGTCGAATATGAACAATCTGCATCTAAATAAGATTCATCAGCTACTTTAGTCGTATAACCAACACATTTATCCTGTTGTCCAGGATTTGCTCCTCCAGACAAAAAACCTGGTAAAGGTTCAACGATACCATCCGCCATTGCCAAGCGATGATGCGGATGCATAGGCGTTTTTGAACCAAAGGCTGTCATAAACGAATACCCAGTTCCATTTCTACCAAGCAGATAATCTAAGTTACTTAAAGCTAAATCTAAGAATTTTTTATTTTTTGTCAATTTAAATGCTTGAATCATGGCTATTCCTTGATTGGCAGCTCCACCAGAGCTTCCCCACATAAAATCTCTCGCAGTTCTTCCCATTACCGTTTGGAAAGAACGCTTTTCAACACCATTTGCCAACGTATCTATAAAGGTCAGGAGTCTGTTTTTCAAAACAGGGAAATCGTCTTTTGCTTTTCCTGTTAATTGATGTTGAAATCTTGCGAAGGTATAATACCCCAATAGACGCACTTGATTCCAAGAAGGTATATTCATTTTTGTGTTAAGCTGATTCCCAATAGTGTTGTAATAGCTATCATCTTTGGTAGTGATGTATAATTCTGTGGCTGCCCAGAAAAATTCATCCGAGGAATCATTGTCACCATAAGCACCCGTTGTTATTTTAGGTAAAAACTGTTCATTCAATTTATTTTGATCGTACTTCACGTTTGGATTTTTAATCGCCCAATTCCAAGCACGAGTAGAAGCTAGCAAACAAGAATCAGCCAAAGCGGGAAACTCTTTTGGAAATTGCTTAAAAACCCTAGCTGCTTGTGCCATTACCGCAGCAAAATCGAGGGTAGCAGTAGTACTTTTTTGTACAGCATATCGCGTTTTAGTTGCCTCCTTAGGCATAATGATAGGGTCAAAAACAGCATTGGTTAATTTATGATAAACTCCTCCATCAGTATCTTGCATGGTTAACATCCAACGTAAATTCCACAGCGCTTCATCTAATATATCGGGAATAGCGTTATTACTTTCTGGAATATTCAGGTTTTGTTGTTGAAAATACGCTGGGAAATCTTCATACAACGAAAAAAGCGTTCCCATCGTAATACCTGAATTTACGATGTACTTATTATAGTCGCCTGCATCGTACCATCCTTTAGGCGACGAAATGACAGTACCTTCTGGTCTTTCTGGGCTTACAGCCGAAGCATGAATTAATATTTTGGTATCTGGATGTGCAAATGGTCTTGCCCATTTCCCAGCATATTTTGAAGAAAGTTCGATAGAGGCTCTTTGATAATAAAAGGCTTTTAAGGATGCCTTAGCGAGGTTTTGATGGATATTAGCACGCACTTCAAATGGATAAGAAACCCCTAATGAGGGTACTTCTATTACATATTTACCTACGCTTTGTAAGCTTGAAAAATCTGCTATTTGGGTAGTTTTTTCAGAAAATTCTGATTTGCGAGAGGTACTTAATGTACCTACTAAAACCGTTTTAGTTAAATCGCTCGTTTTAACTAAAAAAGTGGTTGCTTTAGCATTGACAACAACGGCTATTTTAGGCGCATTTGGATAAAAACCAATTTGATTCAGGCGAATATTTTCTGATACTTTTTGCCCAAAATTTGGGTGAAAAATAAAAGAAACCACACATAACATTATATACTTAAGGCTATTCATTGGATAATTTTTGTTTATAAATTTTAAGGATAATCATTTTAGTTGGGAGTGGTAAGTTGGGAGTCTTGAAGTTGTAAATTATTAATAAACAACATTATATAAACACACTAATTACATAACTTCTTACAAATTACCACTCACAACTCATCACTTCTTAGTCACTAATTGATACAATGCTCCTTTATCACTTCCTAGTAGCACTGTTAGCAAATACACCTCACCTGCTTGGTCTTCGCCAAAGCTGTAAATATGCCAGTTGCCAGCCTCTTGCGAGATAGGAAGTTTTTCTCTGTTCCATTGTTCTTTTTTACTATCAGTCAACGCCCATACAGGACCTGTCCAGTCAGCAAAAATATATTTTCCATAAAGTGCCGGAATTTGTTTACCTCTATACACAAAGCCTCCTGTAATACTCAATCCGTCTGAGTGGGGATATTCTGAAATAGGATTAATCCAATTTTTGGGGTCTGGGTCGTTCGGGAATTTTTCGTGTAATCCTTCTCTGATTCTCCAGCCATAATTACCGCCTTTTGTTACAAGGTCTACTTCCTCATAATTATCCTGACCAACGTCTCCTACGAATAATTCGCCTGTTTTTTTATCAAAACTTATACGCCAAGGATTTCTGAAACCATAAGCAAAAATCTCAGGGCGCACCTCTGATTTTCCAACAAAGGGATTGTCGCTTGGAATACTGTAAGGCAATTGTTTTACATCAACTCGAAGGATTTTCCCTAAAAAATTGCTTAGGTTTTGGGCATTACCAAACTCGCCATGTTTATCATTCTGACCTCCACCATCGCCTACAGCAATGTATAAAAATCCGTCTGGGCCAAATTTTAAATCTCCACCGTTATGGTTAGATTGTGGCTCGTTAAATTCCAATACTGTTTTAGCAGTACTTTCATCCACAGTATTCTTATCTTTGCTTGAAACGGTGTATTCTCTGATTAAACTTTTATGGTCAACACCTTTCGTACCATTTGCTACAGGAATACTACAGTATACATACAATTTGCCATTTTTAGCAAAATCTGGATGAAAAGCCAAGCCTAAGAGTCCGCGTTCTTCGTAGCCTTTTTTCTTAACTACTTCGTCAGTAATATCCAAAAATAAGGTTGGTAATACTTTCCCTTTTTGAATGATTTTGATTTTGCCTTCTTGCTCACCTACAAACAACCTGCCTGATTTATCATTTGGTTCAGCAAAAACCGTTGGATGTGACAGTTGGTCTGAAATCAGTTTTGTATCTACTTTAATGGTAGAAATTGCTTCCTGACTATAACCCGAACAGCTAAATACTAAGCTGAGGAAAAATATATTGCTAAGTTTTTTTATCGTTATCATGTTTTCTAATGGTAAATGGGTCAATTGTGAATGAGTGAATTATTTTTTTGAAAAAACAACTTCATTTATTCACAATTAACTAACTAATTTTCAATAGCTTTATTTTTAAAATCAAATAATATTTTACCCTTAATAGGCGTGTAATTCAGCATCATATTTTTCTGACTTTGAGGGCCATATAAATTAGCTGGATTAAACTTTGCCCCTATCGGACTAATACCATTTAAGAAACCAATATTCCCTGTAGGGAACGGAGGACTGGTATTATCATTGGTCGCACCTTTAGGTTTTTGGGGTTGAAGCATCTGCAAAAACATATTTTCGTCTTCTGCATATACTGTAAAGGCACTTTCTTTGGTTTCAATCACTACCCATTTCAAATCTGAATGATATCCTTTGAATTCTGGATATTGAAAGTCCTCCCCTGTAATAGCATCGTTATAATCTTTATGCCATACCCCATATTTCAACCCTTTCATGCGATTTTTCCACACTCTGAAGGGGCCTCGCCCCAACCATTTCATCCCCGTAATGTTACTTTCTGGATAGTTGAAAGTAATTCCCATAAAATCGGCATCGCCTTTTTGTGAATATTGATATGAAAGTTCTACAGGTTGATTGCTCGAAAATTTCCACCATACATTAAAACTTCCGCCATCACCACCGTAGTTGACGGCTACTTCATAGCCATTGGCAGTAGGATAATGTTTGAACGATTTTAGGGTAACATTTACCCCTGCCAAACTAGGTCCATTTGACAATGAAATATCTGATTTTGCATTATTTACTTTAGATAAATAACCAGTAGTTTTATCAAAAACATAGGTAATATTATCAGCCTTAATCGTCAAGAAATTACCTTCTTCGCTTGCCTCAATTTTCGAAATAGTACTTTTTGAAGCGATTATCTTTGTTGTTCCTTCTTGTTCTTCAGGTATTACCCACGACCAAGTAAAAATCTCTTTACCATTCGGGTCGGTTGCTTTTAAATAAAGCGCATCGCTTTCTGTCCAATTGCTAGGTAAATTCAATTTCAGATAACCTGTTTCACCAGCAGGAATAGAAGTAAACGCAGGCTTTCCTGTTTGATTTACGATGGCTTCTAAAGACTTATCACTTGGCTTGGGGAAAGAAACCAGTTGCCATTCAAAAGTACATTGATTCAAATCGGTAAAGGAATAGTGGTTTTCAACAGGCAGTTTTCCTTCAAACGTGCGAGGTAAGTATTTTTTGGTAATCCTTACAGGCGACCATATTTCTTTGATGGCATAAAAGCTAGCTTCTTTTTCACGATGTGGTCCCAAAATTCCATCTGGTGCATTGTTACCAAAGCCATCAAGGATACCGTTTTTATCCGTTCTTACGACGGCTTCATCCACAAACGACCATAGAAATCCGCCTGAACAATGGGGGTGTTTCAACATCAAATCCCAAAAATCTTCCAATCCAGCCCCATGTCCGCCATCATACAAACCGTGCATAAATTCGGTTGGCATCATGATGTCTTTATCGTACAAAACGGCATTCGCTAAATAATTATAAGTAATATAATGTTTTGAATCGAAACCATTGAAACGCTCCCAAGGGTGAAACACTGGACGTTTTTGTGGGTCGTACAGGGCAAAATCATTATCTAACCCTCTGTTCCAACCACCTTCGTTACCATTATCCCAAAATAAAATAGAAGGGTGGTTTACATCACGAATCACTACTTCTTTCACGAGCTTTCTGCCGGGAATAGTGTCGTATTTGTTTTGCCAGCCTGTCAATTCATCCATCACATATAACCCAAGTGAATCACAAACATCTAAAAAATGAACATCAGGAGGATAATGTGACATCCTAACGGCATTCATATTCATTTCTTGCATCAATTTTACATCATTGATGCTTATTGATTTGCTAGTAGTTCTGCCTGTTTCAGGATTAAAAGAGTGTCTATTAGAGCCACGAAACATTACCTTTACGCCATTCACATAAATACCGTCTCGCTTTCTGACTTCTATACTTCTAAAACCAAAACGTTGCGTGCGTGTATGAATGATACCTTTGTCATCTTTCAATGAAATCTTTGCCTGATACAAATTTGGTGTTTCGGCATTCCACAATTTTACTTGTTGAAAAGCTTGTTTCAAGACGGTCTTCTCGTCAGCAGGATTGATGTTAGTAGAAACCAACGCTCCTACATTTTGCCCTGCCAATGTTTGTACTTGTACATCGAGGCTTTGATTTGCAGTAGTTTTGGAAGTAAAAACATCTACAGAAAAATTGCCATCCGCCTTTGCATCAATCGCCAAACGCTCAATAAAACTTTGTGGTACTACTTCCAGATAAACAGGGCGATAAATTCCACCAAAAGCCCAAAAATCACCATGACGTTCGGCAACATCAATTGACCTATTGGCTGAGGCTTTGTCGACTTTTACTTCCAGTAGGTTTTTACCTGTTTTTAATAACCCTGTAATCTCGTACTGAAATTGATAAAAGCCTCCTTGATGCACATCACCTGCCAATTTTCCATTGATTTTTACTTCAGTATCGGTCATTGAGCCTTCAAAAATGATATAGACCCTCTGACTTTTCCACGTCTTCGGAACGTCAAAAATATGTTTATAAAGCCCTTGCTCGTCTGCCTTAGTTTCCTCTTTCCGATTTTCAGTACCATAACTATACTTGCCAAAACCTTGTAGTTCCCAATTTGAAGGCACAGCAATTTTAGTCCACTTCCCGCTGTTCATTCCTTTGTTACAAAAGAAATCCCACTGTACGGTATGGTCTTTATCAGTTCCAGAAAGGTAAACTTTTTGGCTCTCTTGAGCGAATGCATTCAGTGATAGCAAAAAAATGCTTACCCAGAAGGCATAAAATAGTTTGTTTTTTTGCATACTAATTCATTGAAGGTTTAATTTTTCATTCATGGGAAACATCAGTAAAATATTTCTGCATAAAATTCTAAAAAACAAAGCACTTCACTGTATGTATTTACTTGTCATAGCGCTAAAATCTTCTTGACTATCACCGTTTTATCATTCGATAATTTGAGAAGATAAGTCCCTGTTTTTAATTTTTGATTCACTTTAATAATCGTATCACCATCGGTAATAACCTGAGTATAAATTTGCCTTCCAGCTTCATCCATGAGTTCTAACTGCTTGAATTTTTCAGTACCAGCATCCACTGTAAATTCATTGTTACACGGATTAGGGAAAACTTTAACAGTATTTTCAGGCTCTGTTAAAGTCCCTAAAACAGCGGAGTATTGTCCTAATTTGCCAACTAACTGTATCGAAGTAATTGACATAGCAGGGAGCGTAAGCGAGATAGCATTGTTATTTATCGATACGGTACCCTTGTTTAAAGCATTTTGAGAGTGAGAGACAAACGTTTCTGTAGTGGGTAATGATTTTAAGGCAAGTGATGAGGCACTTTTGCCTGTTAAAACGAAGTTGTCAAAACTTAAAGATGTAGTTTTCGCACTTGTGGAAGAACGATTTATCAACACGACTGTCATCGAGTCTTGCGTGGCATTGATACTTGGATAAGCCGAAACAAGGGTTTCATCTGATGAGCTACTTTTGATGGAAAAGCTTTTATTATACCTACTAAACAAATGGAGTGTTTCCCACATTCCTGTACTCCAAGACCACGGTGTAAAAACCTCTACTTCATTTTTCATAAACTCGCCTAAAGTAGAGCCATACCAAACAGCCATCGCACTAGGGTCGGTGATATTCACGCCAGATTCAGTCAACCCCAGTTTTACTCCATGATTTGTACCTAGGTATTTATCTAGCCAATCGTTTACTCGTCCAAAAATATATTCTTTATTCAACGAATTATCATACCCTCCATTCACTACTTTTACGCCATTTGCTTCTGGATACACATAATTTCTATCAAAGAATACACGATGATATTGTACTACTTCATCAATTTTGTTACTACTTGGATAAAAATGTATATCTAAAACGTCTAATAACTTAATACCAGAACTTTTTTGCTCATCAGCCACTCTTTTAATAAAATATTCTAGCCACGGGTAGGTTTTACCATCCGCATTAATGGCTTTTGACCAATTATACCATTGCCATTCATTGGCTGTCACTGGCCCTACTAATTTAATAGTAGGAAATTTAGCTCTGGCTTTTTTTGCCACCTCGAAATACTTCTGCATAAATTCCTCCGCTGAAATCTGAACAGGCATTACATCATCGTGGGTGCCGTTCCATATTTCCACTTCGTTATCCATGTTCCAATACAGCAATTGGTTTTTATCCAAGGCTAAATCTTTAAACCAATGGTCTAGAATAGCAACGGTCGAATCTGCTGGCCAATTTTCAAGGTATTGGTTAATGTCTCCTTCTATCTTAGCTTTAGACCCCGTAGGGTTTGGTGTACCATTGCCCGCTAAATTCTGATTAACACCTTCCCACCACTGTGATTTATTATAATCCCAATCTGGAAAATTCGCTTGATTGGTTTTGGCTACTTTACCTAACAATTGAAACGCCCACATCCCTTGAGCAGTAGGCATATTGCTTTTCAGTGACTTTGCCGCTACATCCCAATCGTTGGCATAAACATTATTATACCAGTCGGGATGAGAGGAAAGCTTTTTTCGCCAATTATATTTTGTGCAGTTATTTCCACCGCTTTCTCTGAAAAAAGTTACGCCTGCATCTTTTAGCATTGTCCAATTAATGTCCAATACCTTTCCTGGGTCTGTGGTAAGCGAATTGTTTCTTCCATATATGTATGGAGAGATAGCTTTTTTTTCAGCAGCAGCATCAATCTTAATTGATACTTGTGCATTAGCGGACATGCTTATGCAAATGAATATGGCTAAAATATATTTCATCATATTTTAAGTAATTGAGTAAGTTAATGAATGAGTCATTTAGTGATTAGCAAATTACCTTTTTCCATTATATCGCTTAATGTTGACACATTACTTTAGCATGAGTAGTTACAATTCTTTATCAAAAATTTACTTTTTATCAACTAACATACAAATAGAACCGAAAGCAGGAACGATTACCTTTATGCCACTGCCAACGAGTGCAGAACGAGCCTTGACGGTCATGTAATCTGAAGGACCACCTGCTGCTCCTTTTGGTCCAGTGCCATTCACCAATACTTTTCTTGAAAATTCGCCATTGTCATTACTGCCTTCTAAGCTGTACCAGTAATAGCGATTACCGACTAGAAAGTTTTTCGTTTTCACCTCCACTGTGAGTGGGACGCTCGTTGTATTAAGTAAGGTTACGTTTACTTGACCAGCACTATACGTAGAAGTATAAGATTTGATGGATGTTGCCCCATTGCCAGTAACGGTGGATGAGACTAGCCTGTCGCCAATGAGTTTCTGGAAGTAATACATATAATAAAATGAAGGACGAGGATTCCACCGTGGATCGTCGCTACTGCCACCGTCACTAAAAAGCCCGTGGTCGTTTCCATTTTCCCAGCCATTTAATAAATCCCAACGAGCCGACAATCCATATTTATTTTTAATGGCTTCTCCTTGTACGATAATCGCAAAAAGTCCACTTATATTGGATACTTGTTGTTTCAAATCAGCAGCCCACATATTCCATTCTGTAAAAGCAATAGGTTTTATTTCTCCTCCATTACTTGTAATCTCGTTACTTACAAAACTCATCATCTTTGCAGGCACAGAAAGGGCTGAACTAAGGACTGTGGCTGCATTTGACTTTTGTTGATAAGGTGTAATATAATTATGTACTATATAAAAATCAGCCTTATTATTGAGTTCGGGAATCAGGGTTGAATTCCAAGTTTTGGTAGTATTATTCTGCCAAGATTCTGTGACAGATTCCTGCATTACAGCTCCAATCTTGATTTTTGAGCCTACCTCAGTCGCAGCTTTTCGCATAGAATCGGCGTAAACTTTAAAATGTTGGGCATATAGTTTTCCTGTCAAAAACTCGGGCTGACCATCTTTATTTTTAGTAACGTCTATCCTATATCCAGCTTCCCAATCGGCATAATTTTCATTTCCTATTTCCCAGTACTGTGTTCTTCCTTTATCATACCGTACCCATTCAGCCGCTAGATGGGCGGCAGTAGCAACAGGATTAGCACTAGTACCATAGCGAGCAAAGCCATAATTAATCGTAATAATGCCTTTATTATTACTTTGCTTCAACATATCGTAGTAGTTATTCAATGAGGCCCTCCAATTATCGGTGGTTTGTCCATAGCCAAACCATGCATCTTCCGCCACACCGTCTTTGTTTATATATTTATCAGGAAGCCCCCATTCTTTCATGTATTGAGCAGAGGGTGTTTGTCGGTTTTTATTATTAGGGTCTTGTGTAGGGCTGGCATTCCAAAAATAGCCATCACTACCACTACCAGCAGGCCAACGAATGATATTTGGTTTAAGGTTTGTTACATCAGTCATAAAACTAGGCTGATCTACAAAAGTTCCCATCCAAGTATTGGCATTATGACCGAATATTTGTTGGGGTATCTTGGCTATAATATCCGAAGCATCTACGGTAACAGTAGTTAAGGCTTCTGTGGGTGCTGTAAAGTCTGTGTAAGCAGGAACTACATAATTTTTAGGTTGCCAATCGTCCAAGAAAAAACCAACTGTACTAGCAATGTTGGGTTCAACTGGCGGAGTAACTGTAATGGTGGTGGTATCCTTTGGTGTTGTAATGATATTTTCTTCACTTTTTGAGCAAGAAAAACCCAAAAAGAGTGACACTCCAAAACATAGTAGTGGGTTGAAACATTTCATAATTACGAGTAGCAAATATTTTAAATTGGATAATATAAAATAAGGACGTTTGAAAAAAAATCCTTCTAAATTTTCGTAGAAGGATTTTTAAAGTTTAATAAACTATGTTTGTAATGATACAAATGAAGCTGTTTAAACTTTCCGTTTCTTAGGTGAAAGTATTGTATTTTTGAATTGATTTTTTCAAAATTTGCGAGGCATAGCATCGCTACGCTGAGAAAATTTTGGAACAAGCTATTCTAAAAGACTTAGTTTAACCCGAAAGGGAAAGTTTAAACAGCTTCAATAATACCTACCATAGTTTTCAATTGCTATTTTCTTGTCGTTCTTACAATACGAAGGTTATCTACTGCAATTGCAATCTTATCAATGTCACTATTTTTAGGAGTCGTATTATCAAAGAAGAAAACAAATTCAGCTCCACCATTATTTCCGTCTGCGCCAACAATATCGCTAATTGAGCTCGCCGAAGTACCTGTACCATCTGCTGTTCTGAATTCAGTTAATGCGATTGTTTGAGTAACCCATCCAGTAGTTGAATAAGCCTTTCCAGCGGCTCTCCATGGTTCAAATCTTGCTGCATAATTTTTGCCATTTGCTTTTATCAGGAAAGAACCAGAAGCCCAAGGCTGCTTAACATACATTTCAAACTTTAAAGAATATTGCTCTACTCTATTAGACAAACTATCTTTATTAAATAGTGGGTTTCTCAAATCTGTAGTAAGCCATAATGCTCTACCATCTGCGTTCCACCAAGCATTATCGCCAGCTTTTGTTACCGTATTTTTTTCAAAATAAGCATAAGAGCCTCTAGCACCAGGATAGTCTGTTGTACTGTTTTTCACAAAAATATTCCACATCCAGTCTGCCCATTGTTTGTCGTCAAAATTGGCAAAAACTGCTGTACCAGAATTTAGATTGAAAGGAGCTACCGTTTTAGCTTCACCAAATTTAGTAACTACCTGAATTGGGCCTGCTAGTGTCAAGTTAGCTGGCACTTTCACCTCAATTTTATCTCCTTCTTTAGTTGCCTTAAAATCAGTCACTTCAATATTTCCTGGAAAAACCACTTTCTGTACTAAAAGAAAATTAGCCCCATTTAATGTAATCGTTGTTCCGGGTAGAGCATTTTCATTATCTATCCAATAAATATTGGGTGGAGGAGGCAATAATGTAAAATCATACGTTACCTCTCCATGACTTGTTACAATTCTAATTTTATTAGGAACTGTTGCCATTGTTGCCTCGGTCGGTGCTTCTTTGGGAAGTCTAATAATTAAGTTTGTATTAGTGTTATAATTGGTATTGAAAGAAGCTTCGTAATCGTTGAAATACACTTTGATGATGCCTCCTAAATTTTCACCATTAATCACTAAAAGTTTATCATCAGGGATTGATGATACAAATGTGCTGTCTTTATGTCTGGCAATAGTATCTAAAAGATAAACTTTCTTGATTACTGGCGTTCCCGTAGATATTGTTTCTAGCTCGGAATCCTTGCAAGAGGATAATATAGCAAGCGAGACGATTATTAAAAACCCCAGCTTACCAAATATATGATTTATTGATTTTTTCATCTTCTATGAGAATTTATTGAAAGGAGAGAAATACTCTCCTTTCAAATTTTACAATTTATACTTGAAACTAAAACTTGTAAGGCACTGGTGGTTTTCTCAAGTTTGGAGCCATTGCCAATTCAGTATCTGGATATGGCAAAAACATTGTTGCATCATTTACTGTAAAAGTACGTGGTACTACAATTGTAGTAACAAATTCACGTATTCTGCCATTAGCATAAGTACCAGGTTTGATTTCAATTTTATAATCTCCTTTTTGTTGAGCATTAATAATTGCCTTTGCTTTTGTAGGATTGTAGTAATACAAACGAACAATATCATACCAAGCATCACCTTCTACAGCAAACTCGTAGCGTCTTTCATGTAAAATTTTATCAATATTGATTGATGTTATCGACGGTAAACCTGCACGATTGCGCACGGCATTAAAATACTTGAGTGCTTCAGGGTCAGTAGTTGAGGCATTATTACCCAAAATAGCTTCGGCATAAATAAGGTACACATCTGCCAAACGCTGCATATAGGTATTGTTTCCAGTAGCTTGAACCTGCCCTTTTCCATCATTGTCGTCTGGTGTACCAACAATATACTTTTTGAAGTGGGCAATGTTAGTGTATGTACTTGCGTTAGGAATACCCTCAGACCAACCTCCGCCTTTTTTGTTTAATTCAGGATAGTGGTCACCCGGGAACATATACGTTGCTTTTCTACGGATAGAATCTATTGGGTCAAGGTTTAGTACATAGTCAGCCGATGCACCATGACCACCACCCCAGCCATCAGAACCTCCAGTGATTGTACTATTTTCTGCAAATTGAGATTGGAAACCATTACCAACACCCCAAGGGTCACGCAATGGAACCCATTGTAAACCAAATAATTGCTCTGGATTATTGTTGTTTTTAGTATAAAATAAGTCTGCATAGTTGTCCATCAATTTGTATGGACTGTTCAAGATAACATCTTTCGCATAATATTTTGCACTATCTAAATACATCTGGCTACGTTGTCCATTCGTTGAATTCAAGCCCGAGCGAGTCAGATAAAATCTTGCTAACATCCCTTCGGCTGAAAACTTTGTTAAACGTCCTGAAGTAGAAGTTACAGGAAGATTAGCAATAGCGAATTGCATATCACGAATGGCAAATTCCCAAACACTTTCTACCGTGTTTCTTGATAGCGTAGTATCTCCTCCTTGCTTGATGTTATCCGTAATAATAGGTACAGGCCCCCAGTTTTGTACTAAAAGAGAGTATGCCAAACCACGCATATAACGTGCTTCACCTAGTGCTCTATTCTTTGCTGCTGCCGAAACCGATGGTTTAGCATAAGTATTTATATTGCTCATTAATACATTAGATTGAGCAATGATATTATAAAATGATGACCAAGAGTCTTTTAAAGCACCATTTGTATTAGATACTGCAAAAGAACAGAATTGAAGCCAGTCGGCTACATAAGGCGTAAAGAAGTTACCTCCTCGGCCATCACCAAAAGCTAGTAACGACTGTCCGTTCGCTCCTGCCCATACTTGGTTGTATAATGCCCCTGTTGACGTTAATAATTCAGCATCTGTATTGAAGAAAGTACCCGCAGTAAGGTTACTTAAAGGGGGTCTTTCTAGGAAATCTTCTTTACAACTACTTGCCAAACCACAAATAGTTAAGAATAAGAACATATATTTTAAAAAACTATTTCTTTTCATTTTCTTGATGTTTAAACATGGTAAAATGTACGATGATTACAAGTCTGCCGACAAACTAAAAGTGTACATTCTTGAAGATGGATAACGACCGTTATCAAAACCAGGAACGTTAGAAGAGTTTCCTACTTCAGGGTCATAACCAGTGTATTTTGTGATTGTAAAAGCATTTTGAACCCCCGCAGTAAATCTTAGTCCATTAATAGGCAAGTATTTTTTAAGGATTGCTTTTGGCAATGTATAGGTCAACGTGATGTTTTTAGCACGTAAGTATGAGCCATCTTCGATAAACTTATCTGTAGCACGGTTATTACCATTTGGTGTATTACCTACTCTTGGTACTTGAGTACCTGGGTTTAGCAACACGGCGGTTTCGTCATAACTACTCGGTCTAGCAAAGTTGATAACTTCTTTGTAAGCACCACGGATAAGGTTTGTAAAACCAGAGTTATTTAATTTCAATTGATTAAACACTTGGTTTCCATAAGTACCTTGCATGAAGATAGACAAATCGAAATTTTTGTAAGAGAAACTGTTATTGATACCAAAAGTAAATTTAGGCCAAGGGTTTCCTACGATTGTTCTATCTTGATCATCAATTACTTTATCACCATTAACATCCACAAATTTTACATCACCTACCCATACGCCATTTTGACTGATAGGTACGTTGGCCGGAATAGCACTATTGATTAATTGTTGGTAAGTTTGGAAGATACCATCATATTTATATGAATAAAACTGCCAAAGTGGTTGACCAATATCTGAGCGAGAAATCACATCGGTAAACCATGGTTTACGACTAGCAAAAGCTCTTTCAGTATTTAGTTTCAATAATTTATTTCTATCAAATGAGATATTAAATCCACTTTTCCAAGTTAAAGAACCTGCCGTTTTTCCTTCAATAGGTACTGTATTGATTGAAAGACCAATCCCTTTGTTTTCTAAGTTACCAAGGTTAACAACTGGAGAACCAATAGCACCTGTACCTGTTGTACCTGCATAAGCTGGTAATGGGAGCTCAGTGATTAGGTTACTAGTTTTTCTGATGTAGGCATCAAAAACTACTTGAATTCTATTTTTAAGGGCATGTAAATCAAAACCGATGTTATAAGACTGTGTACTTTCCCATTTCAAATCTGGGTTAGCAAAATTGGCTGCTAAAAAGCCTTGACCTGTTTGTGTAGGAATTGCGTTCAAAGAAGCATAAATAGGTTTGCCATAATATTGGTTACCTGTTGTTCCCATTTCTAATCTTAATTTCAAGTCATCAATCGAACTCACATCTTTCATGAAATTCTCTTTAGAAATTCTCCAAGCGGCTGATACAGAAGGGAAAAAGCCCCATCTATTGTTTGGACCAAAGTTTGAAGAGGCATCAGCTCTATAAGTTGCTTGAACAATATATTTATCATCAAAAATATAGCCAACGCGAGTGAAATAAGATTCTTGTGAACTTGCATCTCTACTACTACCACTGATTGATGTCTTTAAATCTCCAGCAGATAATTCTGGAATGTTGTTACTCGTATAGCCTGTAACACTTCCTGATAAATTTTCAGAAAAGCTATATTGAGACTCATGTCCCATCGTAACATTAATGTCGTGTTTCTGAAATCTCTTTGAGTAATTTAAGCGTTGGTTTGTGCTCCAATAATAGCTATTACCAGCATATCTTCTTGATGAAGTAACCGAGTTGGTTGCACCTTGTGTAATATTATTTACCCCAAATTGGTAAGATGGATTAAAAATCGCTCTGGTGTCATTACCATAAGTACCATTAAATTCAGCATGGAAAACAAAATCTTTTAGGAACGTCAAGTCAGCATATACCGCACCGAAGGTACTTATACGTTTGTAAACATTACTATTTGTATAAGCTAATGCCACAGGGTTCGTTACAAAAACGTACGATGGCGTAGTTGGAGTAACGTTTTGTGGACCACCCCACGAGCCATCACCATTTTTAAGCGGAGTAGCTGGCGATTGTTGAATAGCTGTACTAATGATTTGGTCGTCTCCGATGGAAAGATTTTCATTGGTGCCCGAAAGCGATAAATTAGTCCCAATCTTTAAATAGCTACGTAATTTATTTTCAAGGTTTAATCTCAAAGATTTCCTATCAAAACCTGAATTAGGCGCTAGTCCATCTTGATTCAACAATTCGAAAGATAGATAATAAGTTGTTCTATCATTCCCCCCACTTAAAGAAAGCTGTTGTTTCTTCATGGCAGCAGTCTTAAACAAAGCAGTTTGCCAGTTTGTACCTTCGCCTAGGATTGAAGGGTCTGAAAATTCAGCCTGACGACCATATCCAGATACATCAGCCCAAGCATTGCTATAGATTGCATACTCTTTCAAGTTCATTACAGGTAACTGATTTGGCAAAGTCTGGAAATTATACATACTTGTAAAATTAATCCTTGTATCACCAGCCTTTCCTTTTTTAGTAGTTACTACAATTACCCCATTAGATGCTTTAGAACCATAGATAGATTGTGCCGAAGGTCCCGTAAGAACGTTCATCGACTCAATATCATCTGGGTTCAAACTTGCAAGAATATTTGACTGTCCGTCTGATTCAGTATTGTTTGGAGGCACAATTTGTACCCCATCAATTACATACATTGGTTGCGTATTACCATTGATTGAAGAAACCCCACGAATATATACTGATGAGGCACCACCCGGTTTACCAGAGTTACTTGCCACATATACGTTGGCAGCACGTCCTTGAAGTGCTTGGTCAAGCGAAGTATTTACAGTTCTCTTTATTTCCGACTCGCCAATGTTGGTTTGTGAACCTGATAGATAACGTGTTTTTTGCGAACCATACCCTACTACAACTACTTCGTCTAATGAAGAAATATTTTCTACTAAGGTAATATTTATCTTTAGCCTACCATTTACTTTTATCTCTTGAGAAGAGTATCCTACAGAACTAACCACTAAAGTAGCATTACTACCTGCTTCGATGGCGAACTCTCCTAGCGAATTTGCAGTACTGCCCGATGTAGTGCCTTTTACTAATATACTTGCACCAGGTACAGGTTGGTTGTCCTGACTAGAAACAATTTTACCAGTAATTTTTTGTGTTGGACCCGCTGCTTTTTGTGCTGATACTTCACCAAGGTGAAATACGAACATCAAAACAATTAATGACAATTTTAAAAATAATTTTTTGTCCACTTTTGGAGGATCACTGCTTTGGAAAGTTGTTTTCATTGTAAATGAATTTTTGGGTAAAATGTATTTAAAATATGAGAGGAAACTACATAATTAAAAAAGTTAAACTTTATACCAGTATAGTAT
>NZ_JBWKYN010000060.1:0-29634 GCF_059423785.1 Arcicella sp. GW458-12-2-14-TSB2
ACTATATTATTCTCATCTTTTCCCTGCCACCATGATGTCTGTAATTTTAATAGGCTTTGGTTTTATAGGTATTATTCACACACAAAAAGAAGGTATCAAAAACAAATTAGTGCTTATCTTCTGTATGTTATTAGTAATAAATTCAAGCTATGGCGTATATTACAATAACAAAAAGATGAATGCAGAAGAAAAAAATCTGGCTGATGCCATCAGTTGGGTAAAATCATTAGATAACAACGAGACAATTGCGTTAGAATTAGATTTTGATGGATTTATTCCAAAAAATTTAGCCTGTTTAGAAAGAGAGAAAAAAGCGAATATTAGCGAAGCCTATAAAATTGATAAACTTAGCAAACTGTTGAAAGTATCTATTACTGATTCTTTGCAAAGAGTACAAGCCATGCCAGTTATAGCACAGGCTTTTGCGAGTGAAGATGAAAAATTGATGGATGTAGAATATCAAGTATTGTTAAAAAACATTCAATCTGATACTTCAAAGCGTTTTAATACCTACTATTTTTTTGATACAAGCAGTATGATGAGCCACTGTATGCTCCGTGAAAAAGCATATCAGCAATTTGAACAAAACCAGTACCATTATATCATCACCACCAAAAAGTTGAATCAATACCAACCCATTAAAGCATTTGAAAAAGATGGAGGTGCAAAATATTGGGTGTATGAAAATAAAGGTTTTAAGAAAGTACTAGCTGAGTAACAGCTTAGATTTATTATTTTTGTAATATGAAAGAGTACTTCAATTTTAAATATAGTCGTCAATCTTTAGGTTTGTTCATAGTATTTATGGGAAACCCATTGATTTTCTTTTTTAAAGAATACTTAGGCTTTGGGGGTAGTTCTACTTTCACTATCGGTAGCTTATTTATAGGCTTAGTATTATTGATTTCCCCACGCGACCTCTTTAGGAAATTTTATAAACCTAATATTCCTATTACGAGGGTCGCGATGTTTTTCCTAATCATCTCGTTGTTAGCGTGTTTATTCTATAATCCCTTTTTTGGATACGATAACGACCGTACGGCCTTTACCAGAGATATAGGAAACTTTATTTTTATTTTCGCTTTTTATTTCTTGATAGTAGGCGTATCTAATGAAGTAGCCAATTATTTTCTGCCTATAGCACTTCTATTTACTTTTTTCGGAAGTGTTTGTTTAATCTATTCAATGGCTACCAACCCTTTATTTATTATTGGACAAAGAGCAACGGTAGTGTTTGGAGATGGAACAAGTACAGCCAGTGGAAACCCCCACGTGTATGCACGAAATGCTTTTGCAGGCGTGTTTGCTTCTTATTTCTTCTTAAAGTCTAGAAATATTCTGTGGAAGCTATTTGCTTTTTTTAACCTTATTCTCTCATTAGTAGTATTGATTCTAGCCCAAGCAAGATCTATTTTACTTGCTTTCTTATTTTCAGTAGCGTTATTTGTGTACTTCAATGTTGGGAAAGATACTGTCAAAGTATTTTTTAGGGCCTTATTCAAGCCGCTAAATTTAATTTATATCTGTCTGTTTTTTGCTGGTTTGCTTTATTTTATCAGTACGCAACAGCGGTTAATAGATATTATTGATTTATACTATAATACCTTCTTGGAGACTTTTTCAAAAGCATTACTAACAGCTTTTGGACTTGGGGGTGAAAAAAACGTCGATATGTCGGCGATGGGTAGGGTTAATAATATCGATTTAATTCTTTTTCTCTTTTCAGAAATTCCCTATGCCTTTATTCTGGGGGGTGGTTTTAGGTTTTTTTATGTAGATGTACCTGTTATTGAAACTTTTGTAGATTTAGGAATTGCTGGTGTAGTATCATTTTGTTTAATGAACTATATGATTTTTAAAGAGGCTGTTTATACATTAAAATGGAAAGTAAATCCATTTGCTTGTTTTATTGCCTATTTCTATATGACGTACTTTGTAGGGATTTTTACAGGTGGAGAACCCTACGGAACTTCCTATTGGTTTATATTCATTGTCGCCATTCGCTTTTTGGGAATAAAATACATAAAGGAAGAGCCTGAAGACGACTTGAAAGAAAATGAGCTTGCTCCTTTAGAACCAGCCGTTAAGTGACATCATTAATTTCTATCAATAATCGCCAGCAAACAAGGCTTATAGCATCGTAGATGAGATTCCTAAAGCTAATTTGCTTCTTAAAAAATGAAGGTTTTAATTGTTCATAATCAACTTTGGGCTCACTATAAAGCGATTATTTTTAATGAATTGCAATTAATTTCAAATCAAGAAAATGATTTTGAACTATTGGTTTTGCAATTAGCTAAAATTGAAAAAAGCCGTTTGAAATTTGATGATACTAGCTTGTTTAAGCATGAATATAATTATGAGCTACTTCATGATGGCGTGCTTGAAGAATTGGGCTTAAAACAGCGAATAGTAGGCATTTTAAAGACAGTTAGGACTTTTAAACCTGATATTGTCAACCTGACTGGTTATTATGATATAGCATCGTGGTTTATCTTATTGTATTGCAAGTTAAAAGGTATCAAAACGGTGCTTTCAAATGAATCTACAGGAGGAGACCACCATCGTAGCTTTTTGAAAGAATCGTTTAAATCGTTTATCATTAAACAATTTGATGGCTTCTTTAATTTTGGGCAATTATCAAAAGATTATATGTTAGCTTTAGGTGCTAAACCCGCCCAAATGCTTGTGAATAGGAATTGTGTAGATAATCAATTGCTCCGAAAAATTTACCTTGAAAATCATAAAGACCGAGATAAACAAAAAGCTATATTAAATTTACCAAAGCACAATTTTATTTTTGTTGGGCGACTGATTGAATTTAAAAACTTATTCAAACTCTTAGATGCTTTTAAGGTTGCTAAAGGAAATACTGTAGACCAAGATTGGGGCTTAATCATGCTAGGAGATGGTGACTTAAAAGCGGCTTTACACCAATATATACAGGAACAAACCATTGATAAAGTTTTCTTTTTTGAAGGGGTAAATTGGCAACAAGTACCCGCTTATCTAGCCCTGAGTGATGTATTAGTCCTGCCAAGTTATTCAGAGCCGTGGGGATTAGTAGTCAACGAAGCTATGGCTTGTGGTTTACCCGTAGCGGTTTCAAATAAATGCGGTTGTGCTAATGAATTAGTAAAAGAATCTGTCAATGGATTTACCTTTAATCCAAGTAGTGTAAACGAAATATCTGAAACATTGATAAAGTTTATGAATACCGAACTGGATTTATTAAAAATGGGGGAGGCCTCTCAAGAGATTATTCAGACGTATTCACCCAGTAATGTTGCCCAAGAAATGTTTCATGGATATAAAAGATTATGTCATCCAAAAAAGTAATTAATTCAATACAATTTTTAAGAGGTTTTGCGGCTTTTGTGGTAGTGTTTTATCATATTGGAGGCTACATAAAAAAGAATTTTCCTGTTAGTTTTTTAGGAGATTTTTTTGGTTTTGGCTTTGCAGGGGTTGATTTATTCTTCGTAATAAGTGGTTTTATCATTCATTTTACCAGCAAACAATATTTAGACCAGCCAGCATACTTTACTGAATACTTAAAAAAGAGGTTTTTAAGAGTATTCCCAATTTACTGGTTTGTAATGACAGGGCTGTTTTTATTAGGATGGCTCATCAGCAATGTTTTGAATAAAGATGTATTTAGTACGGCTTATCCACATACATTTTCAGCCTATTTCCAAACCTACTTCCTCGTTCCTTTTCACTTTGCTATTAATCCTGTTACTTGGACACTCAGCTTCGAGCTTTTCTTTTACTTATGCTTTTCATTATTAATACTTTCTAAAAGGCTTTGGTTTATTCCCGTAGCTATTTTGCTGGGTTCTATCGTGAACATGATAGTCGGTAATAACTTCAATAGTAGATATTTCAATTTTGTTTTTAGTAGTTATAACCTTGAATTTTTCTTTGGATTCTTGATTTGTGGATATTATGACAGATTCAAATTGAATAATATTATCTCGATATTTATTTTAATTTTTGCTCTTATCATAATCGTTAGCTTGGGTTTCGAAATTAGTGATTACGACTACTGGAAACGTGTTTTGGTATTTGGATTCCCTTCAGGGCTAATCCTGATTGCTTTGTTAAACTTAGAAGCCAACAAGGCTATCATAATCCCTAAATTTACTATTTTATTGGGCGATGCATCCTATGTTTTGTATCTGATACATTTTCCCATGTTACTTTTGTTGAATAAAATTCCATCAATCATTGGAAGTACTTTATCTGTCAACCAAACTGTTTATTATAATTATTTAATAGGCATCATGATTATCTTAGCGAGTATTGTGATGCATAAAATGATAGAAAAGCCACTTTCTAAATACTTGATGAATTTATCAAAATGATAAAACCTGTGAAGATTTTAAATATCTGTGCATATTCTTGGGACATCGGAGGCCCCCCAAAAATTATTTATGACCATGCCGTAGAACAAATAAAGCTAGGGGCAGAAGTAACGATTTTGACGCCATTTACCGAAGGGCAAAAACTATATGAATTACCCGAGGGTGCTAAAATAGTAGTTTGTAAAAGACACTGGTTGGCTAAATTTTGGGCAGAGTTTTCTCCTGAATTGTTTTTTTGGATTAAAAAACATGGTAATGAATACGATGTTATCCATATTCATGGACTTTGGCATTTTGCAGGACTAGCGCCTTATTTAGCAGGAGTTACTACCGCAAAATGTATCACGATTCATGGTTTATTAGACCGCTGGGCTTTGGCAAATGGCTATTGGAAGAAAAAGCTTTTTGGAGTACTTTTTCAAAAAAGAGTATTGGATAATACCGAACTGATTCAGATTAATAACCTAGATGAACAAGAAGATTTAAAAAACTTTTTAGGGCATACTCACCCCAACGTGAAAATTGTACCAAATGGGATGAATTTGAGTAATTTCAAAGAATTGCCACCGAAAGGAAATTTTAGAAAAAAGTATCAGCTTCAGCATGATAAAAAACTGATATTGTTTTTAAGCAGAATAAATATTAAAAAAGGCTTAGATTTGCTTCTGCCAGCTTTCAAAGAGGTTTTGTCTACAAGAAATGATTGTATGTTGGTATTAGCTGGCCCAGATGACGGTTATTTAGCTGAAACACAAAAGTTTATTGAAACGAAATCTTTACAAGAAAATATAAAACTAGTAGGAATGTTAGTGGGCGACGATAAGTTGGCTGCTTTTGCTGATGCTGATATTTTTACGTTACCATCGCATTCAGAAGGATTTTCAATTGCTACGCTCGAAGCCTTAGTTTCTGGTATTCCTTCTTTATTATCTGATAGAGTAGGCTTTGGGGAGAGTATTCGTGAAACAAACGCTGCTCATTTGGTAGAGCTCAATACCCAAAGTATTGTAGAGGGACTAAATAAGATGCTTGATGATGAAAAGTATTGCGAGTATATGGCCAATAATGGAAAAGCATTGGTCAAGGAAAAATATGATATAGCATTGGTTGCTAAAAATTTATTTGAAGAGTTTAAGAAAATCGCTAACAAAAATTAATGCAAGATATTTCCGTCATCATCCTAACTTTTAATGAAGAAAAACATATCAAAAGATGTGTAGAATCTTTGTTGGCATTTACAGATAAAATATTCATTGTAGATTCAGGGTCGACTGATAAAACTGTTGAGATTGCTGAGTCACTAGGAGCGAAAGTAGTACAGCGTCCGTGGGTGAATTATGCTATTCAGTTCAATTATGGTATTCAGAATAATCCATACAATACCACGTGGTTGATGAGGATGGATGCTGACGAGTATGTGTTGCCGGCTTTGGCGGAGGAAATCAACCTGAAATTATCAGGGACTGCTCCAGAGATAGGAGGGATGTATATCAAAAGAAGAGTGATATTTTTTGATAAATGGATTCGCCATGGTGCATATTATCCTATCTGGTTATTGAGAATCTGGCGAAGCGGACAAGGGGCTTGTGAGGAAAGTTGGATGGATGAACACATTACACTGACTAGCGGGAAAACTATTCAAATGGAAAATGATATTGTAGATCATAATTTGAATAACCTTACTTGGTGGACGCAAAAACATAATTTATATGCCATCAGAGAAGTAATTGACTTATTAAACATCAAATATAATTTCCGCAACTTCGAATCGGTTGAACCTAATTTTTTTGGTTCTCAGGAACAAAGAACAAGATTCTTGAAAGTGAAGTATGCTTCTATTCCCCTGTTTATTCGTCCTATCATTTACTTTATCTATCGATACATTTTTAGATTTGGGTTTTTAGATGGCAAACAAGGATTTATTTGGCATTTTTTACAAGGGTTCTGGTATAGATTTTTAGTGGATGCTAAAGTGTACGAAGTGTATCATCGTGTCGGAAAAGATAAAAAAGCGATTGAAAAATTCTTTAAAGATGAGTTTAATAAAGATTTAACAAAATGAAAACAACCGACTTATCTAAGTACGATAATTCTTGGTACAAACCGGGCAATTTTTTCCTAAGAACGCTCTGGCATATAATAGGTTCAATATTCATTAATTCTAACATACCTTTTCCTGTATCATTAAAGATTTCTGTCCTAAAATTGTTTGGAGCAAAAATTGGTAAAGGAGTAATGATAAAACCGCAGGTATCCATCAAATATCCTTGGTTTTTAGAAATTGGCGATTTTGTGTGGATTGGTGAAATGGTTTGGATTGATAATCTAACAAAAATAAGCTTGGGAAATCATGTTTGTTTGTCGCAAGGCTCAATGTTGTTAACAGGAAATCATGATTATACAAAGAGTACCTTTGATTTAAAAGTAGCTGAAATACATTTAGAAGACGGCGTTTGGATAGGAGCGAAATCTGTTGTATGTCCCGGTGTAGTAGCAAAATCGCATTCAGTTTTATCAGTAAACTCTGTTGCTACTAAAGACATGCAACCTTATATGATATATCAAGGAAATCCTGCGAAAGAAATAAGACAAAGACACATCAAGGGTTAAACTGTTTGGTGCTTTTGTATTTTAATCGTAATTTGACTAGCATTAAACCCTTCAACGTAGATTCTATAAGTATAACGCTTAATAGGCTTGCATAATTTTGAATGTATAATAGCAATGAATAATTCTTTTTGGACATTTTACAATAGTAACCTTTTTCATGTCATTGTTTCCACAGTGGTTGCTTGTGCTACATCAATTACAGCCATTCCTGTTATTATTAATATTTCGACACTTAAAAACTTAATGGCAAGTCCGATAGAAAGGAGTTCCCATCAACAAGCTACTCCTACTTTAGGAGGCGTAGCAGTATTTGCTTCGATGTTAATTAGTTACTTTTTATGGGAAAACCCAGACGAAGGTCAGTTAATACACCTCTCTATTTCTTCTATCGTTATTTTGTTCTTTTTAGGTGTAAAAGATGATATTCTTATTTTGGCTCCAAAGAAAAAGATGTATGTGCAGATTGGTGCTTCGTTATTAGTGGTAGTGCTTGGAGATTTAAGAATAGAAAACCTTTTTGGTATTTTTGGCATTTACTCCGTTCCTTATATCATCAGTTTACCGCTTACAGTTTTTGTCTTTATTGCGTTGATTAATGCCGTAAACCTAATTGATGGTATCGATGGACTAATGGGGGGAATTGGTATGATAGCAGGGGGATTGTTTGGAATTTGGTTTTATTTAAATGAACATTATGCTTTGGCTTGTTTAGCAGCCTCTATGGCTGGGGCATTGTTAGGTTTCTTAAGATTTAACTTTTCAAAGACATCCAAAATCTTTATGGGTGATACTGGCTCATTGATTGTTGGCTTTATTTTGGCTCTTTTCGCCGTGAGATTTATTCAGTTAAATGTTCAATATCGCTTCGACCCTAATAGTACTTTTGCAGCGCCCATATTGGCTATTATCGTATTGGTAGTACCTATTTTTGATACTTTGCGCGTATTCATTATTAGGTTGAAAAACAAGAAATCCCCTTTTGTAGCAGATAGAAACCACCTTCATCATCTTCTGATTGATAGTGGTTTAAGCCATTTTCAGGCCTCGATGGTACTGTGGTGTTTTACCATTATTTCTACGCTACTATTTGTTTTTATTAGCAAGAAAGCCGAAAATACTACGTCCCTTTACTTGTTATGTTTATTGTTTGTAGTTTACATGACAGTAGCACATTTACTAAAAACAAATAACCAAAAGCGTTTATTACCACTACAAAAAGAGACTAAATCGGAAGTTAAAACTGAAAAACCAGAGACAGAAGAAGTATTAAAAGCTTAATCTTGATTTAGTTTTTTAGCACTTTCTTTTATCTTTTGTCCAATTCTGTCTAGCACTTTTTTACTATTCTCTAATTGATCACTCACTGACAAATCTCCGCTATTGTATTTGTCCTGTAAGTCTTTTCTGATAGCTGTCCATTTGTCTTTTTGTTCCAATAGAGCAGTGTAGTTCTGTTGTTCTTTCGAATAACTGAAAGGCTTTACTTTTGATTTGGGACCTTCAGTAGGCACAGTACTTTTAGGCTCATCAAAGGTTGAAAAATCAGATTTTGATGTTTCTAATTTATTTGTGCTTTGTTTAGGATTTGATTCTTCAAAATTATTTGTCGAATTTTTAGCTGTTTCAGTTAGTTTATTATCTTCAAAATCATCAACTATAACCTGATTGTTTTGGATAGGTTGCAATGAATCTTTGGGTGTTATATCAACAGTATCTTCAACAACTACTTTATTTTCTTGACGATTAAATAGCATAGAAATATCAAAAGTGTTTTTCCTGCCATAAGAATAAGCCAACAAACTGAATATTACTAAAACAATTGGAATAAATAAGTATTTATCATTTGATTTAGTAATGAATGGGTTATTGTCATTGGAGATGACGGGCGTAACTACCTTTTTCTGATCTATTACTTCCAACACTATTACATTGTGTACATTATATACGCTATATGGAGTATCGATATTAGCGATTTTCAATAAATTCAAACAAGAATCTTTAACACCTGTACTGTTATGAAGAATTTCGTCAATCTCATCCTCAGAGATTTTGTTCATCAGCGATTCTCCGCAGATTAATATTTTATCCCCTTCTTCTAAGTGAAAGGTAATTATTTCTAATTTAGAAGGCTTGGCTAAATATTGTAATTTTTGACCTCTGCGACTGATATAACAATTTGTATCACTAATCCAGTTAATGAGAGAAAGGTCTCCGAGTTCCCAGAAAGCTTGAAGTTCGTGGCTTGGATTTGACTTTTTGGCTAATTTATTAATGGATCTCTGTATTTTTAAGATAGAGTTTTCCAAAGCCCGATAAGTTTTATCCGATTCATTTAATTCAGAAGGATTTGTCATGATTTTGGTATCCATTCAATAAAAACTTATAAAAAACTCAAAATATCTTTTTATAAAAGGGAAGGGTGTTCAAAGCTGAAAATAATACGCTGATAAATTATATTGTTTGTAAGAAAATTTAGGGCAAAAATAATGCCAATAAAGGTGTTTTGCAAACTACTTTCATCTATCATTCATATATAATTAAATTAAGTTTGCTATGTTAAGATTTTTTAAACTTAAATAATTCGTCCATTGCTTGAGGAACTATTTTTTGTAAAATTCGCTCGTTCAAAGAGGTAATATAATGAATCGTCATTTGCTCTCTAAATGATTTAACGTCTTTTGAATACTTATGGTCGTGAATGATATAAGTAGGTTTGGCATTAATCGGGAAATACTCTAAGCCTGTGCCTTCTTTAAACAAACATAGGGTAGTGGTTAAGGTGGAGGCAATATGAGCAGGGAAAGAATCTAGCGTAAGGGCGCCGATTGATTCTTTCAGCACAGGAATCATTTGTAAAATGGATAGTTTACCCACTGCATCAATAATTTTTCCAGGATATTTTTTTTCAAGTTCAACATTTAGCTTGCTAGAATATTCTGTAAGACCACATATCATAATTTGAACGTCTGGTCTTTTTTCTAGGATATAATCGCTGATTGTTATCCAAAATGCATTTGAAAACATTCTGTTTTTTGTGCCAGCTTCTGGGAAAATGATAAAATAATCTTTTTGGATGTCGAGTGTATTTTTCTCGTCAGCAGGCATTAATAAAATAGGTTCAATGTTTTTACTCGTTTGGGCAACCCCTAAGCTTCTTAAACTTTGAATCTGCTGATCAATCGAATGGAAAGGTGTAGGAAGCATATAATATTCTATGTCTAGTAAACTACCCATTCCTCGTGTACCAAAGCCTATTTTTTGCTCAGCATTTAAAAATGGTAACAGTAAATTAGCATTATAACCAGAATATCTGAAAT
Source organism: Arcicella sp. GW458-12-2-14-TSB2 (assembly GCF_059423785.1). Classification (NCBI taxonomy): domain Bacteria; kingdom Pseudomonadati; phylum Bacteroidota; class Cytophagia; order Cytophagales; family Flectobacillaceae; genus Arcicella; species Arcicella sp. GW458-12-2-14-TSB2. The sequence continues at coordinate 10,295 of NZ_JBWKYN010000060.1, forward strand.
CAAAAGAATGGGAATAATATAAATTTTTATGTTCAGCTAAAAATGTCTTGATATCATTTACATATAATTTGAATTTTGCAAAAATCGAAATGGTGCTTCTGTTGGTGCGGTAATGATTAATAAAAAATACTTTGTCGTATAGAGGATTATTTACAATTAAATTTTTACACCAACTCCCTGCTACTATGTGAATTTCAATATGTGGATGCTTATTCTTCAGCGCATTTATCATATAACTCATCATCAGCATATCGCCTAGGTGACCAAAATTAAAAAGTAAAATTTTGTTGGGTACAATGTACTTATTATGTTTAGTTTTTCGGAAAATAAAAACAAAGAAATCAACAAATAAGTCTAATACTCTTAGTCTTAGCTTAGTTGGTCTATTTCCACAATACTCTCTTTTTAGCATAATGTTTTATGAACAGGGGTTAGATTACTACCTTATAATAGTAGTATTTATTTATCCGAATTGATTAATTCTACTACTTTCCTAAAGGGCAATTGTAATGCTTTCCGTACTCTTTTATAGCGTTTTACTTTTGGCGGTTTAATATAAAAGCATGGAATCTTGATATAATAGTCATTAAAGTTTTCTTTTAATTTATTGGCATAGTCTTTAAAAAGAGGAACGATATCAGGTCTTTTTTCAAAAGTTGAGCGATCCTGATATTTCGAAACGCTATCGGGTTTACTTAATTGATAACCACTATAATGGAAAAATATTAAAGGCTCATTATTACTATAGAAATATTCTCCATGTTTAGTGATTTGCCGCTCGTGAAGATTCCAATAAGCAACATTATAGCCAGGGTGTTTTTCAATCAATACAGCATTTTTATAATAAATAGGAACGAAATTTATCCAGTGTTGGTCTACAAACAAACCATTGCACAAATCTATTCTACAGTCATTTGTAAGACGCTCTTTCCACCAGTCAATCATCTCTAAACTTTCCTTGCTTCTAGCAACAGCAATAAAGCCTAAATTGTAAATACCCGTGTTTAGATGTGCAATTTCTTTAGTATCATAATCATCGAGAATCGGCGATGTGATGTGTGGAGTAACTACAATGCTTTTTGTTTGTAAGCTTTCTGTTAATTTACTTAATTTTTGATAAACTATAATATCAGGGTCAAAGTAAATAACATTCTTGATATCTTTTCTATGCTTGAAAAAGTAGTCAAAGTAAAATGGTTTAACAGCAGTATTGAGTTCTGTAATGTCATAATTTTCGCACATAGCATCCAAACAATCAATACCAATCTTATCAATCTCTAGTAGCAGAAAAGGAGGAGTTTTTTCACTATCTAAGCTTACCTGATCAAGCCTATCCACTAATCCAATTACATATTCTATATCAGGGTTAGTTTTTTGTAGAGACTGCCCCAGTGTTTGGGCTTGGGCAAGATAATTTATGGAACAAATTGTAAAGGCTAACGTCATAGTTTTTTAAAAATTTAAGCTACTACTATGGTAATAAAGTTTAGGGTTAATTTAAAAGTAAGAATAAGTGTGTTTTTTGTGGAATAAACTTAATTTTTCTAATATTTTATCACAAATAACATTTTAATGCTATTCAAAAAGATAATATTTTCGAAAATAAAGTTACGACATTATCATTAAACAGACTCAAATATATTTAAGATGGTCAATAAAATAACTTAAAACCAATCTTCGGGTCTATTTTTTGTTTCAATTTTTTGCTCTAAACTATCGGGCAGTTTCTCAAAAAAATCAATACCAGTTAATACTTCAATGGAATCAATACTAACAGAAAACGATTTGATAGATTTTACAGAACCCTCATTTGGTAAGACAAATGCTATGGCTTTTTCGTTGTAAGGGTCGTAAACTATTTTATAAAAATGTGTCGGAACAGCCACTAAATTAATTTTTCCAATTGTTTTGAGCCCTTTTTTCAATATTGGCCCTGTGATGATAATCAATTCATTTCTACGAATAACCCACTGACGAATTTTGCTTTCTAAATTACTCCAAATTCCTCGATTAAAATCGGGGGTTTGTGGGGACATGTTCGACATATAGAAGGTTTCGTCTTCTAATGCCTTATCATATTTAAAATCTGCTGCAGGGCATAAGTGGCCACGGTCGTAGCCAGAACGTGAATAATCACGCGTATGAGCCGAACCTGTTTCAACGAGAGGGTCTTCAATAAATTCATTAGAGCGTGTTGCGTTGCCATCCACAGCTTCTTTAATCAAACGATGTAAAACCCAAGAAGCTTGCTCATATTCTTCACGATAATTTAAAATAAAGGCTGTATGACGAACAATCTCTTGATTGAATTTTGAAGAAGGAATATAATCATCTAAACTACCGCCGTCGCTATTTTTGGGCTTACCCTTATTATCGCCAAAAAGCTTTTCTTTAATGGTTTCTAGGACTGAACTTTCTATTTTATCTTCTATTTTTTTAGATAAATTATCAGTAATACCACCCGACTCTTTGTCTGTCTCCTCCTCATTATCCTCCTGTTTGGATTTTTCTTTTTCGGATGATTTTTTTTGAGTAGTTATTTTCTCAAAATCTTTTTGTAGCGACTTTAGAGGTGCAGGCTTTCCTAGGTAATACAGAACAATGCCAAGCAGGAGTAGGAAAAAAAGAAATTTGATTTTGCCCATGGTTTTAGGTATTCTTAAGCACCGTTTTAGATTATTAATAGATTTTTGAAAACGCTCAAATGAAATTTACCATTACATTTTTAGTAATTTTGTTTTTCAAGGAAGTACATAAAGGTGGCTTCGATAAGAATCAATGTCAAAAAAAAATATAATAGTGATTGGGGCTGGTGCCGCTGGTTATTTCGGTGCAATCTCGGCCGCTGAAAGTAATCCTGATGCGAAAATAACACTTTTAGAAAAAAATAGGACTGTTTTAAATAAAGTTCGTATATCTGGTGGTGGGCGTTGTAATGTTACACACGCTTGTTTTGATAATAAACAGCTCGCTAAGTTTTACCCAAGAGGAGGGAGCTTTCTGAAAAATTTGTTTACTCAGTTTAATGCTAAAAATACTGTTGAGTGGTTTGAAAAACAAGGAGTTAGATTAAAGACGGAGCCAGATGGCAGGATGTTTCCCGATACTGATAGTTCTGAAACAATTGCTAGTTGCTTGGAAGAAAAAGCTAAAAAGGTAGGTGTAAAAGTCATTACCTCTACAGGCGTTAAAGCTATATTAACAAATGAAAAAACAGTAACAGGCGTTGAATTGCTTAGTAGCGAAACATTGCCTTGCGATGCACTATTGATAACTACGGGTGGAAATCCCCAAAAAACTGCCTATCAATGGCTAGCTGATTTAGGACATCAAATTATCGAACCTGTCCCTTCTTTATTTACTTTCAATGTCCCAGATTCTCTTTTTACTGAACTTTCCGGGGTGAGTGTGCAGAACGCATCTGTAAGAATTGCCGGAAAAAAGATGCAACAAGAAGGTGCTTTATTGATTACCCATTGGGGGTTTTCAGGGCCAGCCATTTTAAAACTTTCGGCATGGGGGGCTAGAGAATTAGCCGAAGCAAATTATGATTTTACAGCACTGATTAATTGGAATCCTGAGTTTTCAGAAAACCAAATGAGAGAAAACTTTTTATTACAAAAAAAGGTAAGTCCGAAGAAAATCATCCAGTCGAATCCACAGTTTTCAATACCCTCACGGCTTTGGAAAAAGCTTTGTGAACTTTCCGATATTGATGAAACACTTCGCTGGATAGATATTTCTAATAAATCAACCAATAAATTAATTGAATATTTGCTGAATTGCCCACAGAAGGTGAAAGGAAAAACGACTTTCAAAGAAGAATTTGTTACTTGTGGAGGAATAAATTTGGCAGAGGTTAATCCGCAGACGATGGAAAGCAAGTACATTAAAAACCTATTCTTTGCTGGGGAAGTCTTGGATATTGATGCCGTAACAGGAGGCTTTAATTTTCAAGCTGCTTGGACGACGGGCTTTGTGGCAGGCAAAAATATGTAGGATGTTCGATTCTAAAAGAATAAATAGTTATTTCAAAATCAGCTAATTTATACCGATATGTATTATCAACAAATAGTAAAAACCGCTGAATTTATTCAGCAACAAGTACCTGATTTTAATCCTGATTTTGGTATTATTCTTGGCACAGGTTTGGGTGCTTTGGTGAACGAGATAGACATCATAAAGAGTATTAACTATGCAGACATTCCACATTTCCCTGTGTCAACGGTTGAGTTTCATCAAGGCAAACTGATTTTTGGTAAAATAGGCACGAAACATGTAATTTGTATGCAAGGACGCTTTCATTTTTATGAGGGCTATTCTATGAAGGAAGTTACTTTGCCTGTGAGAGTAATGCAGCAATTGGGTGTACGTCAGCTAATCGTTTCAAATGCTTCGGGAGGAATGAATCCAGCCTTCAAAGTGGGCGACTTGATGATTATCCAAGACCACATCAGTTTGTTTATGCCTGAAAATCCTTTGACAGGCAAACATATTTCAACCTTTGGCGACCGTTTCCCTGATATGTGCGACCCATATGATTTATCTTTAATCAGTAAAGCCGAAGCTATCGCACAATCATTGAACATACCCGTTCAAAAGGGAGTTTATGTGATGGCTTCTGGGCCACAACTAGAAACCCGTGCAGAATATAAATTATTGAGAATGTTAGGTGCGGATGCCGTAGGAATGTCTACTGTTCCTGAAATTATCGTGGCACATCAGATGGGAATAAAATGTTTTGGGATGTCTATCATTACCGATATGGGGATTCCTGAAACCTTACAAAAAGCAAGTTTGGAAAAAATTATTGCTGCTGCCAGTAAATCAGAACCATTGATGACTAAGATAATCAGTGTGTTAATCAAAGAATCCTAAAACTAAATCCGTGCTCTGTGGCACACAGAACACAACGCATGTTTTGTGTGTCACAGACCACGGATTCGGTTTAAAAATCATGTCATGAGTGGAATATTTCCAACCTTTTCTATTAGCGGGTGACTTAAATCCTATCAATTACCCACATCTTTTACAAAGTTGAAATGAAGAGCTGATTATTGATAAAATAGATTGAAATGGGCTTAAATCATCCTTCAAACCGAGCTTTGGTCGCCTCTTGTCATAGCTTGGCTACGTGAATTTCTTATCACTAGCGAGGGACTTAAGTCCCTCGCTAGTGATAAGAATATGATTATCAGGTGTTTATGGATATGTGGGTAATCAGTCGGACTTAAATCACCGCTAATAGAAAAGATGATATTTTCATTTTCAGATAACGTCCATTACATCTCTAATTCATCTAAAAATAACTGATAAGCCCCTTTCAATTCTTTCAAGGCTTTTTCATTACCTACTTTTTGGGCTAAGGCGATGCCATCAGTATAAATCTTTTCCGCTAAATTCGTTTCTCCAAATTCCGAAAATAAAGCCCCTGCATGATAATAAGTCGGCAGATAGTCCGGATGATTTTTCAAGAGAAACAAATAAATATTACCTGCTTCTGTGGCATCTGATTTCAACAATTCAGTTGCCAATGCATAGTGATTAAAAGGGTTTTCGGGTTCTTCTTCCAGAAACTGTTTTAGTAAAGCTAATCTGTTAAATGACATTTGATAAAATATTTATAAATAATAGTATGCTTGCATACTATTATTAAAACTTTTCGTTATTATTGTGATGAAATAAGGAATACTACAAATTAAACCTTTAAAAGTTAAATTTATCATGTAATTCTTGAAACAAAACTCAAAAGATTAACAAAATAAACGATATACAATGAAAATTTTAGTTTGTGTAACAAGTGTACCCGACACCACAGCGAAAATTTCGTTCACGGACGGAGATACAAAATTCAATAAAGCGGGCGTAACCTATATTACTGGACCCTATGACGATTATGCACTTTCGCGTGCAGTAGAATTAAAAGAACAGCATGGAGGCACTGTAACAGTGCTGAATGTGGGTGAAGCAGATGCTGAGCCTGTAATCCGTAAATGCTTGGCAATTGGTGCCGATGATGCCATTCGTGTGAACAGCGAGGCAACAGATTCTTATTTTGTAGCAAGCCAAATTGCTAGTATTGCTGCTCAGGAAAAATACGATTTAATTTTGATGGGACGTGAATCTATTGATTTCAATAGTGGTGTAGTGCATGGATTAGTAGCAGAAATGTTAGGAATTCCCTCTTTGTCACCTGTCATGAAACTGGATATTGAAGGTACTACAGCAAAAATTACGCGTGAAATAGAAGGAGGGAAAGAAGATTTAGAAGCTAGCTTGCCCTTAGTATTGGGCTGTCAGGAGCCTATTGCAGAATGGAAGATTCCGAACATGCGAGGTATCATGACGGCAAGAACAAAGCCTTTGAAAGTAGTAGAGCCCGTAGGTGAAGGTTTAACAAGTACAGATAAATATCAATTACCTGCACCAAAAGGAGCTTGCAAAATGATTCCAGCTGAAAATGCTGAGGAATTAATCACACTATTAAAAACTGAAGCAAAGGTTCTGTAAGTGATTAAAGGAATAATTGCAAATCCCTTAGGTTCAATTAATCTATGTAGCATAAAAAAAGTTGCGGTGCGAGTTAAAGTGTTGTATATCAAAATTTTGATTCACAACTCTTCACTCACAATTCACGACTCTAATTTACTTACATTAAAATCTGAAATAAAATGTCTGTTTTAATATTCACAGAATTAGATAATGGAGCGATAAAAAAATCTTCGCTCGAAGCCGTTTTTTATGGCTCAGAACTTGCTAAGTTGCAAGGTACTTCTGCTACGGTATTAGCCATTGGCGAAGCTTCTGAAAGTGAACTAGCGAAGGCTGGTAATTTTGGTGCAACCAAAGTACTTCATGCTAATGATGCTCGTTTAGCCGTTTCAAATATTCAAGCTTATGCCTCTGTATTGACTGAAGCTGTTAATACCGATGGTGCTGATATTGTTGTGCTGGCAAAATCATCGTTGGGAGATGCTGTTGCTGCTAGGGTAGCAGGCAAATTAAAGGCTTCAATCGTTTCTAATGTAACGGCGTTGCCAAATTTAACCAATGGTTTTGTGGTAACTAGGAGCATTTATACAGGTAAGGCTTTTGCTAGTGTGTCCCTGAAAAGTGATAAAAAAATCATAGCGATTAAGAAAAATGCGGTGAGTCCTGTGGAAACGGATGCTTTGGCTACTGTAGAACTGTTTGCACCTGCGTTAAATGATAGCGATTTTGGTGTGAAATTAATTGAAACGCATAAAGCATCAAGCACTATTTCTTTACCAGAGGCCGACTTAGTAGTATCGGCTGGACGCGGATTGAAAGGCCCTGAAAACTGGGGCATTGTCGAGGACTTAGCGAATGCTTTAGGGGCAGCTACGGCTTGTTCAAAACCTGTTTCTGATTTAGATTGGAGACCTCACCATGAGCACGTTGGACAGACGGGCATCAAGGTTTCTCCTAATTTGTACATTGCTGCTGGTATATCAGGAGCAATCCAACATTTAGCGGGAGTCAATTCATCAAAAGTAATTGTGGTGATTAATAAAGACCCAGAAGCTCCTTTCTTCAAAGCGGCAGATTATGGGATCGTTGGTGATGTTTTTGATATTTTACCGAGACTGACTAAAGCTGTTTTAGCATCAAATAAGTAACTTTACAAAGATTATTTCAAAGACCTGTGAAATTTAAATGTCACAGGTCTTTTATTTTGAATGAATATCCAGAAAACTTTTTTAAATTTATCGGGGTTTATATCTTTGTTACTTGCTAATGAAAACCCCAATTATTAAAAGCATATATTTGTAAAGTGGAAAAAATAAAATTAGAAATATTAGGATTGTCTCCTAGTTCATCTCAAACGGGTTCGTTCGCATTGATATTAGGAGAAGAGTTTGGTCCCAGAAGGTTACCTATCATCATTGGCATGTTTGAGGCCCAAGCAATTGCCATTGAAATTGAGAAAATCGAGCCTAATCGCCCGATGACTCATGATTTATTTAAAGCGTTTGCTCGTACTTTTCATTATTCTGTGAGTGAAATTTCAATAACGGACATCAAAGAAGGTGTCTTTTTCGCTAGAATTCATTGTACTGACGGTATTAAAGATACTTATATTGATGCCCGCCCGTCGGATGCCATCGCTATTGCTTTACGTTTCAATGTGCCGATTTATACCTTCGAAAATGTATTATCTGAAGCAGGTATTTCAACCAACGAGTCGTCGAAAGACCCTTTAATTGATGATATTGAACCAGAAATTAAGCCTAAAAAGACTTTTGGTGAGATTTTGAAAGAAAATCCAGTGGAACAGCTTAACAAAATGTTGCAAGAAGCCCTTGCTAACGAAGAGTATGAGAAAGCTGCGAAAATTCGTGACGAACTAGATAAAAGAAATTAAACAAAGGATTCTAAAAAAAGCCATCTGAAAACCTCAGATGGCTTTTTGTTAAAAAGCGTTAATTGGCTTTCATTGCGATATAAAAATCGTAAATTTGTTTGTAATCTTTGCCTCAAGATGATATGGCTAAAATAAAAAAATTAGGAAGTACGCCGAATGTAATGGTCGTTATTAGCTTAACCATAGCACTTTTCTTAATCGGAATGTGCGGTTTGTTAACGCTGAATGCTCGTAAATTGGCCGAATTAGTTAAGCAAAACGTTGAGCTACAAGTATATCTAGATGACGATTTAACTACCAGCAAACTTGATTCAATTTACAAATTGTTGACCAAAAAGGAGTTTGTACTTTTAAAAGACAATTCTCCTCAAATCAATTTTATTTCTAAAGAAGTAGCCGCCAAACAATTTATTGAGGAATCTGGAGAAGATTATCGTAAACTTTTGGGTGATAATAATCCTCTTCATAACCTATATGCTGTGAAAATTAAGCAAGAGTATTTTAATGATGTCAAATTAAAAGAAATTAAAACAGCACTAGAAGTAATTCCTGGCGTTCATGAAGTAGCGTATGTTGAAAATTTTGTGGAGGAGGTAAATAAAAATATTTCAAAGATTTATTTAGTACTCTCTGTTTTTGTATTGTTGTTACTGTTGATTATCATCATTTTAGTAAACAATACCATTAAACTATCATTGTATTCTCAGCGATTTTTAATCAGAAGTATGCAGTTAGTAGGAGCAACCAATGGTTTTATTCGTAAACCATTTATCATAAAAGGAGCCTTGCAAGGGTTGACTAGTGGTTTGGTAGCAAGCTCATTGCTTATTTTACTTCAACAACTAGCTGTTCGTAAGGTAGAAGGCTTGGTGCTATTACAGGAAATGGACAAAATGATTTATTTACTTTTGGGTATCTTGATTATTGGAACTTTGATGGGTATCCTAAGCACATTCCAATCTGTTGAAAGATATTTACGATTATCATTAGACGAGCTATATTAAGCATCAATAAAAAATCAACTTTCATTTGAAATTCAAAATTAAAATATAAAATGACTAATAAAGATAAACTCCCTTTTGGAAAAACAAACTACTTAACGATGTTGCTAGGAATAGCTATTATCCTTATCGGATTTTTTATCATGAGCCAAGATAAAGAAGAATTCGGCTTTGGATTTTTAGGTTTAACACTAGGCCCAATCGTTGTATTGGCAGGTTTTACGATTGAATTTTTTGCTATTTTAAGAAAATCGTAGTTAAGCAGATACTTATAAATGAAAACGCTCTTTAACCAATATGTTAAAGAGCGTTTTTTTGATTTATTATCAATACCTTTTAATCAACATTCATCATTTTTAAACAAACTGGATTGGGTACCGAAATCTCTTTTCCTGTTGATGTTAGCGTTCCTTTAATAGGGTCGCGTTCAAAAATAGTAATATTATCACTATCCTGATTGGCAATCAAAACAAATTTGCCCGTAGGGTCGATGATAAAATTTCTAGGTTTTTTGCCTAATACGCCTTGATTAGTGATATAAGTAAGTTTGCCAGTTTTAGGGTCTATCGCATAAATAGCAATGCTATCATGAATTCTATTAGAGCCGTATAGAAACTTTCCATCAGGCGAAATATGAATATCTGCACAGGATTTTCCACCCGTATATTCTGCGGGTAAGGTTGAAATAGTTTGGAAAGCCTTAAGTCCTCCCTTTTGATAATGAAAGCCTGTTATCTCTCCGCTTAATTCTTGTATCACATACGCAAATTTTTTGTTGGGATGAAAAGTAAAATGTCTTGGTCCAGTTCCATCTTGTACTTTTGTAAAAGGAGGATTGCCCGCAGTCAATTTTCCAGTGGTGTTATCCAGTTGGTAAGTAACAATTTTATCAATTCCTAAATCTGGTACAAATATATCAACGTTATTAGGAGCAATGTTAATAGAATGCACATGAGGTTTTTCTTGTCTTGTTTCATTCACTCCTTTGCCTTCATGTTGTATCGTCTGAATGGCAGTGCCTACGCCGCCATTACTTTCTACAGGTAAAACACTTAGGCTACCAGCCCCATAATTCCCCACAATTACCCATTTACCTGTCTTATCAACAGAAACATGACAAGGGCCTGAGCCATTTGCTGACTGAGTACTCAATTGATTTAATACACCTTTTGTTTTATCAAACTCAAAGGCATACACCGCACCACCATTGTTAAATTCACCAACAGAATACACATATTTTTGGTTGGGTGAGACAGCTAAAAAAGCAGGATTCTTCAACCCTTTCGCAATGCTGATTGCCTGATAATTTCCAGTTTCACTGTTGAATTTATAGACGTAAATTCCTTCGCTTTTTCCTGATGTATAAGTACCTACCAATAAATAAAATTCTTTGGGTGCTATGGGTTTGGATATGTTAGTAGCAAAAGCAAAAGATTGAAAAAGTACAAGCAGTACTAGCAAAAACTTAGTAATGATTTTCATGGAGAGAAGATTTAGGATGACTAATGATAATTTCTGAAAAGATAAGTATTTTTTGATTTTTACTTATAGAGTATTGTAGGGATTAATTTTTACTCAATTCTAACATATTATGTTGCAAGATGTCGTCTAGTTAGGATAGTGGGGTATTTTTTCTACATATTTTGATGATAATCTTTGGTACGATAATTTAAAAAAGAGATTTGATTAAAATATTAACAACAATCGCATGAAAAAACTATTATTCAGTGCTTTTATACTCGTTTTATTGGGTGTAAGCACTTCTGTAAAAGCTCAAGGGCAATACAAATCAGCGTTAGGTATTCGTTTAGGTAATACCAATGGTATTACATTTAAAACTTTTGTAAACGAAAAAAGTGCGGTAGAAGTAATTGGCTCATTCCGTTATGAAGGTTTTGGTTTAACAGGTCTTTATGAAGTACATGGCAGAGCCTTTAATTCTAGAGACTTTAATTGGTTCATTGGGGGCGGTGGTCACGTGTATGTTTGGGGTGATAAACGTCCAGGATTTTTAGATAGAAATCAAACTACCGTATTAGGTTTAGATGGTATCCTTGGCTTAGAAGCTTATGCAAGAACAATTCCTTTAGCAATCAGTTTAGACTGGAAACCTGCTATCAATATCGTTAATTATAGTAGTTTCTGGGCAGATGAAATCGCTTTGTCATTCAGATATACATTTTAGTTAGCTGAAAGCATACAAAAAAAGCCCTACGGAAGCGTACTTCGTAGGGCTCATATATATAGCTAGTTTGTTTCCTTAAATTTCTACTTCTATTCTTTTCTTGAAGCCTTTTCGGTGCCCATCAATAGGCATTACTATTTTCCACTGATTATTATAGTATCTCGCAACTATGTTATCTAAATCAATAAAATTGGGTAACATAATATGGCCAATAGTTTGTGGAACAAAATTATGTGCTTCTCCTTCCTCTGCTTTTTTCAACACTGGTTGCAAAGCATATAGCCACAAAATGTTGTTTTCTACGTCCATTTGTAAATGGTCTGCACTCAAACCCGCTACTTTTACAAATACTTCAAAAGCTTCTTCTGTTAGATTTACGTCAATATTTGGCTCAACTCTGCCACCGTTAAGTGTATTGCTAAAATCAATATCTGCTAGTATATTTTTCGGAATCTCTATTTTATAGTTGTTCATCTTATTACGCTTTAAAGGTTAAAAACATATTTGTTAAATATGTTTATTATAACCTTTCAAATCTTATACCAGCTCATTTGGTAAGACAAAATGGCTTGTTTTGTATGTTTGACAAGACATTTTGTCTAGTATGGAGGATTTTCTACAATAAATAAGTCATTTAGTGAACAAATAGCCTACTAGCATTTTTATTTGCTACTACATAGTATGTAACTTTATGGTTCATTTAAATGATAACTTCGATGACTTACCCTGAATTTAAGGCAACGCTAACTCATCCAACTCCACCGACCTCGGTTCATGAATTGTTAATTGCACTTTGGTATGATGCAAATGAAGATTGGGTGAAAGCCCATGAAATAGCCCAAAGCAATGAAGGTTCAAAAAAGTATGATCAATTACATGCCTACTTACACAGAAAAGAAGGTGATAATTGGAATGCCAAATATTGGTATACGCGTGCTAAATCAACAGTTTTTGTGGGTTCGCTGGCTCAGGAGTGGGAAATGTTAGTAAAGGAGTTTTTGACTCTATAAGTTTTGTCTACCTTTGTACAAAATATAAACTAATGCTATGTACGGCTGTTTGATGAAGATATTCACCTGAAAGTCGGAGATTTATATATATTAATTATGACCAAAATTACCCAATACATCGAGCAAGCCAAAGGCAAAACGCTATTTTCAATTGAGATTATTCCGCCAGTAAAAGGGGAAAGTATACAATCGTTAATGAGTAATATCGAGCCTTTGATGGAATTTAAACCGCCTTTTATTGAGGTAACGTATCATCGTGAAGAATTTTTAGAGAAAATTGTGAACGGTCAGATAGATAGAATTCCTATTCGCAAACGTCCAGGTACTGTCGGTATTTGTGCTAGCTTGATGAACCGTTTTAATGTTGATGCCGTTCCTCATGTGATTTGCGGAGGTTTTACCAAAGAAGAAACAGAAGACTTTTTATTTGATTTACATTATTTAGGAATTGATAATGTATTGGTGCTTCGTGGCGACCCTGTGAAGGGCAATCCCGCTTTTACACCCGAAAAAGGAGGGCATGCCTATGCAAGCGACTTACTGCAACAAGTAGTAAGAATGAACAAAGGTGAGCTCTTGCACGAAGAAACTCAAGCTTCGCCAACCAATTTCTGTATCGGTGTGGCAGGTTATCCTGAAAAACATTTTGAAGCACCTAACCTTAATACCGATTTTGCTTACTTGAAAAAGAAAGTGGAATTAGGGGCAGATTATATCGTTACACAGATGTTTTTTGATAATCAAAAATATTTTGATTTCGTAAAGAAATGTCGTGCAGAAGGAATTAATGTGCCAATTATTCCGGGTTTAAAGCCTTTGGCAACAAAAAAACAATTGACAGTTTTGCCAAGAATCTTCCATTTAGATATGCCCGAAGATTTGGTAAAAGCAGTAGGACAATGCCAAACAGATAAAGACGTAAAACAGGTAGGAATAGAATGGTGTATTCAGCAATGTAAAGAATTGATAGCTTTTGATGCACCAATCTTACATTTTTATACCATGAGTAAATCTGAAAGTACAAAAAAGATTGCAGCAGCAATTTTTTAAATTAAATTTTAGCGATATTAATGTATTTTTGAAGAAGAGTCTTTTTACAAAATAAGGCTCTTCTTTTTGTTTAGTCTAGATTAAGTTATTTTGAAAAAATACAGTATTTTTGGTAGAACGAATGAATCCTCTTTTTCAATAATATAAAATTATCCATGTCAGTCTTAGTTGTTATGCCAAAGCATTTTTCATAATGTTTAGTATAATAGTGGGCTCTTCACAAGTAAAGTGTTATGAATCATACATTTACTAAAATTTTTATCTCTCTTTTCCTTAAAAGAAATCTCTTTCTGAGTTTCGCTTTTTTGTGTTTTGGATTAACATCTTTATTGTATGTTATAATCGAAAACGACAAAGGCAATACATTTGAAGAAAAATATTTATCTGATATTCAACATAAAGTTGTCAAAGAAATCCAAAAATCAAACCTTGATTTAGATAAAGTAAGCAGTATCATCAATAATCTAAAAGAAATTAGATTTGGGTCACTGTTTACTAAAACTGAATACCCATACTTTATTTTCAATAATGGCAAATTGATTTTTTGGTCCGATAATCAGTTTGTTCCTGATTATTCATTAATCAAAGGGAATTATACCACAAAAGGACTATTATTAGAAACAGGTAAATCAATAGTAAATCGCAGAGTAATAACAGTTGGGAAAAATAATATTGAGGTTTTCTCTGTGTTGAATTTGTATTATTCAAATGAATATAGGGTTAATGGACTGCGTGAACAATATAATACCAAAATTTTCAGGACGGATGCTCAAGATATATCTATTACACCTTCTTCCAACAATCACCTTAATATTTATACCGCATCTAGGCAATTCTTATTTTCCATTGCGACAGAACAAGGCGACAACTTTCAGATTTATATCATTTCAACTTCGGTAATTGTTAGTGGTTTACTGAGTGTATTTTTTACAATTATTTACTTATTTACTTGGCTTTGGTATTTAAACAATAGCCATCGACATGGCCTAGCTTTTGTTATATTATTAGGGTTCGTGATTGTATTAAGAAGTATCTCACTTTTTTATTCAATACCTTTTTCACTTTACCAATCAGACCTTTTTAATCCTAAATATTTTAGTTCATCTATTTTATCTCCATCGTTGGGCGACTTAATTATCAACTTACTGATTTTTGTGTTCTTATTAATTTACTTAGTGAATTATTATTACAAAATGAGGGCTTATTTATGGTTGATGAATTTGCCAAACCTTATTAAGAAAATTAGCACTGTAGTATTATTGATAGGTAGTTTTGGCCTTACTCAGTTTATATATGGTCTTCTTGGTGATATATATGAAAAATCTAATAATGAGCTTAGTTTGGCTTTAAACATCGATATTTGGGAAAAACCGTTGGTATTGTTTTCATTATTAGCCTATGTATTGATTGCACTGATTTACTTTTTAAGTAGTCATTTCCTAATTATCTTGATTATTAAACTAAATAGACGCAACGATAAATGGATGTATATTTCCTTATTGATTGCTTTGTTGTTTACTAGTCTTCTTGTTTTGATTTTCTCAAATTTTAGTTTTTTTGTTTTTGGACTTTACAGTATTTATTTGGTTGTTCTTTTTTATACGTCATTTCCACGCTATTTATATACTTTCCGTTACCAAACCTCCATTTACTTCTTTGGTGGGGCATTGGTTTGTGCAGGCATAGGCAACTATGTGGTTTATCAAGAAAATATTCAAGAAGATTTTAATCATAAAAAACAGTTTGCTAAACGCTATTTCGATGAGAATGATGAAAAAGCGGAGTTTCTTTTAAACAAAGCAAGCCTTTCAATTAGCCGAGATTCGGCAATACTTGATTTGATGAAATCCGATTTTCTACCGAAAGAACAAGTAGGGAATTATGTAAAACATAATTTGTTGGATAATTATTTTTCTTATTACGATGTGCAAGTTTTTGTTTTTGATAGTACTGGTAAGTCATTGGATAATAATGATGAAATAGATAATTATCATACTTTCGAGAAGATGTTTAGGTTGCCAAAATATAGCACAAAAAATGAAGAAATATATTTTGTAAACGACTTAGAGGCTTATTCCAACAAACAGTATTTCGATTTTATCCCGCTTTTGAATAAAGAAAATACTTCTGCGGGGTATATTATTTTAGATTTAAAGCGAAAAACACAGCTTTCTAACGACATTAATAGTGAATCTCCAATTTTTACGGGGACGAAGCTAAAAGCCAATGCCTATAGTTTTGCGGTATATGAAAACGGGAAAATTATAAAAACAGGTGGGGAAGGTTTTAATTATGAAAGAAAACTATCTAGCGATGTGCTAAAAGGGGGAGAGGTCTTTCAGGAGGGAGTAGAAGAAAATGGTTATAGACATATTGGGTTTGTTAACAACAAAGGTAAAGCCATCATTGTTTCTTCAGAATCACAAAGTATTGCTTCAATCTATGCCAATTTCTCATTCTTGTTTTTGATATTAGTTTTTACCATCATTATCGTCATCTTGTGTTATGCCTTACACTACGGCTTTTCGATGATGAATATCAACATTGCTAGTAAGATTCAAATATACCTCAATATCGCGTTTTTGTTACCTTTGATTTTGGTAGTAAGTATTACCCTGACCATCATCAGCGCCAAGTTCTCGGAAAGTCAGCAAGACGGCTACCTAAATCAAACAGAGAGCATAAGCATTAATTTAATGCCCGCAGTTGATAGATTCGTTCAAGGCAAAATGAGTAAACAGTTTTTGTCTGATACGATTAATAGTATTTCTACAAGCACCAAAAAATACATAAGTGTTTTTGATACCAAAGGTCATTTGTTGGCTAATAACAAACCATTCAGCTTCGAAAATGGCTTCCTTTCTAATTATATCAACCCAATAGCTTATATCAAGCTAATGGAAGAAAAGGACGCTAAAGTGATGTTGGATGAAACCATCGGCGATTTATCTTTCAAGACTTCCTACTTAAAGCTAAAATCCAATGAGGGTAAATTACTCGGGATTGTTTGTATACCATTTTACGATTCAAAAACATACTTTACCAAAGAGGTAAGTTCAGTAATTGGCTCAATGCTGAATACGTTCACTACCATTTTCTTAATTTTACTATGGTTTTCATACTTAGCATCTAATGTATTGATTGTTCCGTTGCAGATGATTACCAATAAATTAAGGAAAGTCGATTTAAGCAAGCCTAGCGAACCACTTTCATGGCGTTCAGATGATGAAATAGGTGTATTAGTGAAAGCCTATAATGAAATGTTGGTAAAGCTTGAAGAATCTAAAGTAGCCCTGACTGATGCGAATAAACAATCTGCATGGCAACAAATGGCTAAACAGGTGGCTCACGAAATTAAGAACCCCCTTACACCAATGAAGTTGTCTTTACAATTGCTTTGGCGTAAGCTTTCAAGAGGAACAGAACTAGATTTAGCACAAGTTAAAGACCAGATAGAATCGTTAACTGGGCAGATTGATAACCTTTCCTATATTGCTACTTCTTTTTCAGATTTTGCCAGATTACCAATCCCTAAAAGTGAGGTATTTGATTTTGCTCAAGAGACTAGAAAAGTTGTGAATTTATTCACAGACGATTCTCAGTTGGAACTGAGAATGATTGTGCCAAACAAAGCCGTAAAAGTAATTGGTGACCGTCAGCTAACGGGGAATATCATCAAAAATCTGATTATGAATGCCATTCAATCAGTGCCAGCCACTAAAATACCTGAAGTAATGATTGTGGTTGAGTTAGGCATTGAAGCCGTTACTTTCAGTATTCAAGATAATGGGATCGGAATTCGGGAAGAACACCGTGGAAAAATATTTATGCTGGACTATTCAACGAAAACCCAAGGCTCGGGTGTAGGTTTAGCCTTAGCAAAATGGGTAGTAGATAATGCCAAAGGAAGTATTTGGTTTGAAACTGTAGAGAACCAAGGAACTACCTTTTTCTTTACCTTGCCATTAGCCCCTTAATATTGATGGAAAGATGAAGTAAAATAACCTTACTTCATCTTTCCTCTTTTGACTAAATACGACGTAAGTATTTGTTCAAACCCTTCAGCAATATCAGCTTCAATAAAATCAATTTTGTATTGTCCACAACGCAGTTTTAATTCTTGGTAAAACTGATGTAAGGTTTTCTGGTAATCAACCTTTACTTGAGCAGGATTCAACTTGATAGTTTCGTTAGTTTCTAAATCAATAAATTCATAGGGGCGGTCATCAAATTCAAAGTCAGATTCTGTCTTTTTATCCGTTACATGAAATATCAATACTTCATGAAGGTTATGTTTCAGGTGTTGTAAAGAAGAAAAAATCTTTTCTGAATTGTCAATATCATCAAACATATCGCTGAAAATAATTACTAATGAACGCTTATGAATGTTTTCAGCTATCTGGTGAATTACCGACGCCACTTCCGTTTTTTTATGCTCTTTGGGTTTTTGAAGTAAATTTTCTAAATCCAAAAAGATTTTATGGATATGTGAAGGGGTTGATTTGACAGGCGTTTGAATCTCGATACCTGAGGAGAAAGTAATTAAGCTAATAGCATCTTTTTGTTTTTGAAGCATATATGCCAAAGCTGCTGCCGCCATCGTAGAGAATACAATTTTGCCATTGTTTTTCTCTGGATAATACATCGAAGAAGAAGTGTCAATGATTAAATGACAATGCAAATTCGTTTCTTCTTCATATCTTTTGGTGTAAAGTCTATCCGTTTTTGCAAATACCTTCCAATCTATATGCCTAGTACTTTCGCCATTATTATACAAACGATGCTCTGCAAATTCAACAGAAAAACCGTGAAATGGTGATTTATGAAGACCCGTAATAAAACCTTCTACCATTTGTTTGGCTAAAAATTCTATATTTCCATATTGGCGTATTTGTGCTAAATCCATAAATTATTTTAAAACTTTGTTGAGTGAACTAACATTATTTAGTTTTCTTTTTAGGAGTCGCTTTCGCTGCTTTCTGTGCTTTTATTTTTTGCTTAGAGAGCTTCCTTAAATAAGAATTTACCTTTAAACGTCTATGTTTGAGGTTTGGATATTTTCTTTTTTGCCAATTTTTTTTGAGGCGATAATAACGATGATATTTTAACTTCGTTTTCTGATAAAACTTAGGCTCAAAATGAGGAGGAGCAGTCAATCTCAGCGAGTCGAAAGGCTCTAGCATAATATCTCCATCAAAGCCAACCACTTTTAGCCTTACTTTTGTAAGTCCTTTATTGGTCATTTTTAGCCATTTTGCTGGATTTTCGGTTAGATCAATAATCCTTCCGGGCTTAAACGGACCGCGGTCGTTTACTCTTACAATTACAAAACGTTTATTAGCAAGATTTGTTACTTCCAGCATTGTACCAAAGGGCAATGTCATGTGGGCAGCAGTGTACTGATTTCGTTGAAGTATTTCCCCCGTCGAGGTAGGTTTATTATAGAAATACTGAGCATAGAATGAAGAAATACCAAAAGATTCATCCCCTAATTTTTGTGCATGGGCAACAGAACAGAAAAGGCTAAAAACTATGATAATTCCTAGAAGTGGTTTTGACATTTTGTGTGATTTAGTGGTTTTAATTTAGTGGCTTTCTACACATTATCTACCAAAACTGGAATACGAAATTAGCCTTTTTCAGTCGAAATAAAAATATAAATTTTAAGCATATATTATTGAAATTTAGCTAAGCTACATAGTGGATGT
>NZ_JBWKYN010000061.1:0-29469 GCF_059423785.1 Arcicella sp. GW458-12-2-14-TSB2
TTTATCAGCTTGCCAATTTATTCAAAAACAGTATTTCTTTCATCTATCTGATTACAGATACTCATCATAAAATACCTACGAATATCTGTGTGTTCGTGAATGAGGGCATCTATTAAAGATTTTTCAAAAATCAAAAAGATAGAATGCTCTAGTACTTTTACTGAGTAGGGATGGTCTTTTTCTAAAAGCATTTCTTCTAACCCCAAAAAATACCTTTTGTTTTTAAGGACAACAGCCTCTTTCAAACCGTCTCTTAATTCTACACTTCCATCTTTGATATAAAAAACGTAGTCGGGGTGTTGTCCTTTTCTGTACAAATAGTCACCTTGTTTAAAACTCAGTTGAATACCACTGGACAATATTACTTTTTCTGCTTTATTCATGTAAATGTTTGTTAATCTGTGGCCAAGTTAGCTCTTTTACTAACTTCGCTGAAATGATTTTTATCAATACAATTAATGATAAAATAAGGCTAGAACGAGCTTATAAATAATTGTATCTAATGTATGTAAGGGTGCATTAATTAATCGTATAAACTACTTATTTGTAATAATTTATCGGCTCTCAGAATAGTGATTTCACTTCCACGAGTGCTTACGATTCCCTCCTCTTTAAATTCAGAAAGGAACCTAATTACAGTTTCTTTGGCCGTGCCTACAATAGAAGAAAGGTCTTCGCGGGAAATGGAAATCGAAAAATGTTCAGCTTTTTTGTCGTCATAAGTGCTTTTTAATAAAAGCAAAGCCTCAGCCAAACGTTCTCTGACAGGTTTCATTGCCAAGTGTACCAATTTATCCTGCGTATCCCCCAATACTTTGGCAAGCATCCTCATTAAGTCACTAGCCACTTTTACATTGGTATCAATAAGGTTGTTAAATTCTGTAGCAGATATAAAACAGGCCTGTGTATCATCCAAGGCAATAGCAGAAGCACTATACTTGGTATTTTCAATCAAAGACCGATAGCCCAAAGTGTCTCCTTTTTTCACAAGCCTTATTACCTGTTCTTTGCCATCAGACCCTAGTCTGCTTACTTTTACTTTTCCATTGAATACACAGAAGAGCCCTAAAGGACGATTCCCCTCATGAAAAATAACCTGTCCTTTTTTATAAGTATTGAAGCATTTGCTATCGTTGATATGGTTTAATTCATCATGAGAACAGTTTTTGAAAAGTGACGAATTCTTGAATTCGCAATTATTACAGTTGGGAGTCATAAATTTTCTGGATTATTATCTTCGAAATTCCCTATTTATATCTCTTTTGTAAATGACTTTAATCAGTTTTATCAATTGCTTTACTCATGTTTTACAAATTGTTTAAAGATGAACTTTGATTCATCAAAAATCAATTTTGTGTTTTGATACAGAGCTTTTGGGATTCTTGCTCAAAAAATAAACGCTACTCACATGATTGCCACTACCGATATAGCTCAACTTTGTTTTCATTGCGGAAATGAATGCCCCGACGACCATATTCATATAGAAGAGAAGTTTTTTTGTTGTGATGGATGCAAGACAGTCTACGAGATTCTAGACCAGAACAATCTTTGTAATTATTATGAAATAGAAAAAAAAGCTGGTAATACTCCTCAAATTTCACGGTTTGATTTTTTAGATAATCCTGAAATTGCCAAAACACTATTGGATTTTCAAAATGAAAATATTTCGAAGGTTACTTTCTATATTCCTACCATACACTGTAGCTCATGTTTATATTTATTGGAAAACTTATTCCGTTTGCACGAAGGCATTGAGCGTTCGCAGGTAGATTTTTTAAAGAAACAAGTAGCCGTTACCTTCAATCATAATGTAGCCCAACACGGTATCAGCTTTCGTCAATTAGCCGAATTGTTGAGTTCAGTAGGTTACGAGCCTTTGATGTCGTTGAATGATGTAGTGAAGGAAAAACAAAAGCCCAATGATAGAAAATTACTTACACAATTAGGCCTTGCTGGTTTTTGTGCGGGCAATATTATGCTCTTTAGCTTTCCTGAATACTTAGGGCTACAAGACGATATCTATAAATTGCTTTTTGGGTATTTAAACATCGTATTGGCAATACCTGTAGTATTCTACTCAGCTTCTAGCTACTTTGAATCTGTCTACAAAAGCCTTCGCAAAGGTATCGTGAACATCGATTTTCCTATCTTATTAAGCATATTGGTCGCTTTTTTCAGAGGAATCTATGAAGTTGTTTTCAATCATGGTGCGGGCTATTTTGATTCTCTTACAGGCTTAATTTTCTTTTTATTAATTGGCAAATGGTTCCAACAAAAAACATATCATTTTCTGTCTTTCGAACGCGATTATAAATCCTATTTCCCTTTGGCGGTTACTCGTTTAGTGATGGGCGTGCAAGAGTCTGTTTCAGTAAGTGCTTTAAAAAAGGGAGATAAAATTTTAATAAGAAATGGCGAGTTAATCCCTGCGGATTCATTGTTGTATAAAGGTGAAGCTAGGATAGACTATAGCTTTGTAACAGGAGAAGCTGCCCTTGAAAAAAAAGAGCTGGGCGATTTTTTATTTGCTGGAGGAAGACAAGTAGGAGGGACGATAGAGATGGAAGTGCTAAAAGATGTATCTCAAAGCTACTTAACACAACTTTGGAACAATGATACGTTTCAGAAAGAGCAACAAAGCCGTATCAAAGTATTTTCCAATTTAGTAGGGAAATACTTTACTTTTGGTGTGTTGACATTAGCATTTTCAGTGGCTACTTATTGGTATTTTCAGGATTCAAGTAAAATGTTGAATGCTTTTTCAGCGATATTGATTATTGCTTGTCCCTGTACACTGTCGTTGAGTTACCCCTTTGCACTTGGCAATGGGTTAAGAATATTGGGGAAACAGCATTTCTATTTAAAGAATGGGGATGTTATTGAAACGATGGCTAATTGCAATACCATCGTTTTTGATAAAACAGGTACAATCACAACTTCGGAAGGAGCCAAACCACACTTTCAAGGAAAACGCCCGTTGTCAGTTTTTGAAGAAATGTTAGTGGTTTCTTTAGCGCATAATTCATCGCACCCTATTTCGCAGAAGATAAAAGAAATATCGAAAGAAAAACAAATTCTAGCCATTGAAGGGTTTAAAGAAACCCTAGGTAAAGGAATTGAAGGTAAATATCATGGACATTTAGTAAAGTTGGGGTCTGGTAATTTTGTCAATCCATCGCTTGAAAAAGAGCTTAATTCTTTCTCTGCTTCGGTCGCTCATTTATCCATTGATGACGAATACTTAGGCTATTTTGCTTTGCCTAATCATTACAGAGCAGACATTGAAAAGACCATAAAAAACCTTGGTGAAAATTATGAAACATATTTATTATCAGGCGATAATCAGCATGAAAAGACCCATATAGAAAGTTGGTTTACCTCAAAAGAGCATTTGCGTTTTGAGTGTAGCCCTCATGAAAAATTATCTTTTATCCTTAAGCTACAGTCCCAAGGCAAAAAGGTAATTATGATAGGAGATGGATTGAATGATGCTGGTGCTTTGAAACAGGCAGACATAGGAATTGCCGTGACGGATGATACGCTGAATTTTACCCCAATGAGTGATGGGATTTTATCAGCAGAGCATTTGAAAGACTTTCCAGTCTTTTTGAAATACAGTAGATTTGCGTTGAAGCTTATACGTTTTAGTTATATATTTTCATTAATGTACAATTGTGTTGGGTTAACTTTTGCTGTACAAGGTACGCTCTCGCCAATTGTAGCGGCAATTTTAATGCCTTTGAATTCAATTACGTTAGTAGGAATAGCTTCAATTGGTATGGTTTTTAAAGGAAAAAGTCTTTTTAAAGAAAAGTAATCTTTTGTAAAATACCTTTAAAATTCCTTGGTACAACTGTGCCCACCCTAAAAAATATTTCAATTCGAATTGTTGAAAACATCAGCCCTACATAGTTGAACAATTTGTACAAAATAACTGGGTTGTCGTAATTATTGTATTCTGAAACTGCATAAAACCAAACCCTATCCCTGAACAACAGTAAAACTAAGATTAACAGGACTTTGCACATTGTTGTTCCTTCTTATACTACCCCATATTGAAAATTGTCCTTTCTTAAAACGGATATTTATACCTGATTTGATAAAAATGACGGGTATAAATACCTGTTTTTAGGACTATACCAATGGTCTTTTGTAGTTTGTTGAGTTGCTTTTTTTATTATTGTATTGTATTAAATAATGCACTATTTAGCGAGCCTGCGAAAAGTGGCAATTATTATTTATAAACACTAAATAAAAATAACTATGAAGACTAAAAACTTATTTATCGCTACAGTTTTATGTGCGATTACCATGACTGCTTGTACAAAGTCAGAAAATAATACTATAAAGGAAGGCCCCGTACCGCTCAGCGATTTGCTAATACCAAAAGACAGTGCCATCGCTGATATTGATTCTTATGATTTATTATGCCGTAAGACACTTGGTGATGTGCCTATTAGAGCTTACACCATTAGGTCTCAAGAATTATTAGTTGCCATGGGTCTAGACTCAGCATTACTTAACAAAGCCACTTATAAAAATATTCGTGTTTATTTAGCTTATCAACCAAAGGCGCAAAATGGAATTACAGGAAGTTTTAAATTATTTGTAGTACCAGTAGAAGGAGCCAATTTAGATGTTACGCCCGCTATCGGTGGGAAAGATGTTATGCTTGATAAAAATGGACATGGAATTAAACCAGGGGACTTAGCAGGTTACCCGAATAGTGACCAATATATGTTGGATTTAAACACCCCTTGCCCTAATACGTGTGCAACAAATGAAGACCTTTTAACTAAGAAAAAGCTGTAATAGAGGATGAATATAGCCAAGACGATACTTATGTTGTCGGATTTACCGATACTCCTAACACTACTGTATACTGTTGCTTGTTTTAATGAATTGAAAAAAGAATTACGTGTATTTTCGTATTTTATCATTTTTTCAAGCTTTATACAGTTGTTGTCTTTGGCATTTTGGCTATATCGTATGAACAATATGCCTTTATTACATATATACGTTCCAGTAGGTTTTATTTTGCAAGCCTGGTTTTATCGGACAATCTTAGGTGATTTTATTAATAAGAGAATAATATGGTGTATGACCATATTATTCTCTATCTTTAGTATCATCAATTCGCTAGCCTTACAGAATATTTACACCTTCAATTCTAATGCATTAACAATTGAATCTATCCTGATTATAATCCTTACGCTATTTTCATTTATGGTTTTTTTAAACGATATCGTTAAACAAAATGCTTATAATGATATTATCAGCTTGAACTGGATTAACTCTGGATTATTCATTTATCATACATCCAATTTGTTGATATTTTATTTTGGGGCTACTATTGTAAGTAAATTTTCGGTAGATACTAATCTTTATACGTGGATACTGCATGCGTTTTTTTCTTTTATAATGTACGGTTGTTTTTTTATTAGCCTATGGAAGCGGTCACGCAATTGAACATTGTAGAAACCATATTACCTATGACTATTATAGTTTTTATAATAGCCATAGGTGTTGTGCTTTTAAATCAACACTTTCATAAAAACCTATTTGAGCAAAAGCTCAAACAGGAATCCTTAAAAATACTCTATCAGAATGAGTTGCTCCGTTCTAGTATCCATATTCAAGAAGAAGAGCGTAAAAGAATTGCTCAAGATTTACACGACGAACTTGGTGCTGTGCTGTCTATTATGCGGATGCATTTAATAGTGATAGAACAACAAATTGCGGAAGACGATACCAAAACGCGTGCAGGTATTGAGAACGTTCGTCAGCTTTCAGAATCCGCTCTTAGTAGTATACGTAGTATCAGCCATCAATTAATGCCACCTCAATTGGAGAAATTTGGATTAATAAAAACCTTAGAAGCTGTTACTGACCAAATTAATAAAACTGGGAAAATACATATTCGTTTGACTGCGCTGTGCGATATGCCTATTGTCACATGGGCTATTAGTTTAGGCTATTATCGAATTATCATGGAATTAATCAACAACACCATCAAGCATGCCAATGCTACGGTGATTGATTTAAACATTGTGTGTAATGCTTTTGATATACAGTGTAAATACACTGACGATGGGTGTGGAATAAACATTGAAAATGGCTCTGATGGATTAGGACTTAAAAGTATAGAAGGTAGGGTATCCGCCCTTAATGGGATTTTTAAGTGGGGTAATAATGAAAATGAGAAAGGTTTTTATGCCTTTATTGAAATACCAATTGATAATAGTGTAAATCCTTTATAATTATTATTATTCTACAGATTTTACTATAGCATCACCATCTAAACAATCGTTTAATAATGGAAAACAAAATAAAAGTAGGTTTGGTAGAAGACCAGCTACTTTTCAGAGAAGGAATGAAAGGCATATTAAATTATGCTGCCAATAATAAATTTGAAGTAGTGTTTGAATCTGGAGATGGCTATTCGGTCATTGATAAATTAAATAAGGCCAAAACTATTCCAGATGTAATGTTAGTAGATATTTCACTTCCACCACGACCCGACAACAGGGGATTTAATGGGCTGGATGTAACGAATGCACTGTTAGCCTCTTTTCCCCAAGTACGTATCCTTATTCTTTCAGTGCATGAAGATGAAAATTTTATAACCGATTTAATTGAACATGGTGCACATGGCTATTTAGTAAAAGATAGCGATCCCCAAGAAGTATTTGATGCTATTCAATCGGTTCATTCCAAGGGCTCTTATATTAACGAACGTACTTTGAAGGCAATTCAAGGCAGAATAGGCAAAAAAGTAAAGGCTAAAAAAATGAATATTGTCATCACTAAAAGAGAGGAGGAAATATTACAGCTTGTCTGTCAACAATACACAGCCGAAGAAATAGCCGAGAAACTCTATATTAGTGTAAAGACTGTCAATGGTCATAGAAATAATCTATTACAAAAAACAGGTTCCAGAAATGTTACGGGTTTGGTGTTATATGCTATCAAAAACAGCATAGTTTCATTGATTTAAGGGATAGGTTATATCATACAAAAGCTCTGCTAAGAATAAATCTTAACAGAGCTTTTATCATTATCAGTGTTATTACAGTGCTAAAGCTGTTCTTTGAATAAAGGCTGTTAAATCACCACCAGTAAGCATATTTTGTGACAACAAGGCTAAATCATATACTTGTTTCGCTAATTTTTTCTGCTCTTCTACATCCGAAGTTTGAAGAATTTTAGCAACCGAAGCATGGTTTGCATTGATAGAAACAATATAATTGTTTGGCATTGAGCCGAACATATTCATGCCTCCACCACCAGCACGAGACATATCGCTCATTCTGCGCATGAATTCGTTTTGCGTAATTACGGCAGGTAGTTCATCAACTGGCATTGCTTCTAAAGCAACAACTTTTTTTTTATCGTTGATTACTTCTTCAAAAATCTTTTTCACTGATTCTTTCTCTGTTTCAGAAAGTACCACATCAACCGCAACACCTTTGTCGATAAGTTTCTCGATTGTATCAGCATCTACTCTTTTTAGGCTAGTTTTTACCAATTTAGTTTCTAACTGATTGATAAAGTGACTATCTAATACTGAATCTAGTTTCAATACATCATACCCACGTTTTTTGGCAGATTGGATAAAACTATCCTGAGCATTTACATCGCTTGTGTACAAGTAAATTACATCATCGTTTTTATCTTTCTGATTTTCTTGAGCAAATTCTGCGTATTCATTCAGGGTGAAATGTTTACCATCAACGTTTTGAACTAAACAGTAATCTTTCGCACGGTCATAGAATTTCTCGTCTGAAATCATACCGTATTTTACGAACAGACCAATGTTATCAAATTTCTGTTCGAAATCTGCACGGTCAGTTTTGAATAACTCCGATAATTTATCAGCTACTTTTTTAGTAATATGCGAATTGATTTTCTTAACATTACTATCGGCCTGTAAGAAACTACGCGAAACATTCAAAGGAATATCTGGTGAATCGATAACACCATGCAATAACATCAAGAACTCTGGTACAACATCTTTTACTTCGTCAGTAATAAATACCTGACGGCTGTATAATTGAATCTTTTCACGTTGTAGCTGTAATTCATTTTTCACTTTCGGGAAGTATAAAATCCCCGTCAGGTTAAATGGATAGTCTACATTTAAGTGAATCCAGAACAATGGTTTTTCAGCAAAAGGATATAGTTCTTCGTAGAACTTAAGATAATCTTCATCTGTTAATTCAGATGGAGATTTTGTCCAGATTGGCGAAGGATTATTGATGATTTTCTCTTGAAATTCAATTTCAATCGGCAAAAATTTACAGTATTTATCAAGAATTTGTTTCAATTTAAATTCTTCTAAAAACTCTAGAGAGTCTTCGGCTACATGTAAAATAATATCAGTACCACGAGCCTCGCGAGTAGCCTCTGAAATTTCAAATTCAGTAGAACCATCACAAGTCCATTTTACGGATTCTGAACCTTCTTGATATGATTTTGAAATAATATCAACTCTTTCAGCTACCATAAAAGCAGAATAGAAACCTAAACCGAAATGCCCGATAATGGCTTTTTCATCTCCTTTATCTTTATATTTTTCTACAAACTCGGTAGCACCCGAGAAAGCAATTTGATTAATATATTTCTTAATTTCCTCAGCCGTCATCCCCAAACCAGCATCTGAAATGGTGATGGTTTTTGCCTCTTTATCGAAAGAAACCGTAACTTTCAATTCACCTAACTCACCTGAATATTCACCAATTGAAGCTAATCTTTTAATTTTCTGCGAAGCATCAACAGCATTTGACACTAACTCACGAAGGAAAATTTCATGGTCAGAATAAAGGAATTTTTTAATAATCGGGAAAATGTTCTCGGTATGAATCGAGATATTACCTTTTTCTTGCATAGTCATTTTGTCATTTTTTAGCTTAAAACATTTTAAACTCTAATAAAATGAATATTTACAAATACAGTTCCAAGGCAATACAAAATGTCAAATTGGCAGGATAAACTGATAATTAGTGACCTCAAAAATGTTTTTTCTACCGATATTAGTGAGGGTAGCCACGTCAATGGCTTTTTTAAAAACTTCTTGTAAAATGTTTTTACTACGCTAAAAATCTTTTTTCTTTAAAATAGGTATAAATACGCATTTTAAATTTAATAAAAAGTATTCATATTTGTAAAACAATCTAACTATGTGCACTAACATACTCCAGACCTCATGGCTTAATGGCTATGAGGTTTTTGTCTTCTTGCTACTACTGCTCCTTCTCACCTTACACCGAATCTTTATTAAGTTTAAAATCAGATTTCCTACAGAAACATTTAATAACTTGTGAGTCAATCAACACTCGAAAAATGAAAATTTTACTTATTGAAGATGAACCTTCACTGTTGGCATCGATGCAATCTTTTTTAGAACAAGAAGGCAATATCGTTTCGTCGGTTGCTACATTTCACAAAGCCATTGAGAAAGTAAATGATTACGATTATGACTGCTTAGTAATAGATATTACTTTGCCTGACGGAAACGGGCTTGAGATTATTCGTGAATTAAAGAAACGTAATACCTCGGCAGGTATCATCATCGTGTCTGCTAAAAATTCGTTGGAGGATAGATTAACGGGGCTCGATTTGGGAGCAGACGATTATTTAACGAAGCCTTTTCATTTATCTGAACTGAATGCCAGAATTAAATCAGTGTTGAGGAGGAGATTATTTGATGGAAAAACGAAAGTAGTTTTTGATGTGATTAGTATTTCCCCAGATAACCAACAAGTAAGTGTTAAAGATGAAATAGTAGAGCTGACGGGCAAGGAATATGAACTGTTACTATTCTTTATTTCAAACAAGAATAGAATACTTTCGAAGTCTGTGATTGCCGAACATCTTTGGGGAGATTCTATGGATTTGGCCGATTCGCACGATTTTATTTATACCCACATCAAAAATCTTCGTAAGAAACTTATCGAGAAGGGCTGTACAGATTACGTAAAAACTAGATATGGTGCAGGTTATATTTTTTCAGAAAAATCATGAAATTACTCCTTAAAACAGCACTCTATTTAAGTTTAGCATCCTTGCCGATTGCCATTTTCGGTGTGCTGATGCTCAACTGGTTTATCCATAAATCTACCTTACACGAAATAGATGAATTATTGATTTCGCATTTTAAAGTAGTCCAAAAAAGGCTTAATGAATTCCCACCTAGTCAGTTCAATCTACTGACGATTGATGATAATCCTCACCTAGCAATCATTCCAGCATCTATCAACATACAACCTTATTTGATGGACTCTACCGAAATAGATTTACGCGAAAATCATAAAACAGCCATCAGGGTTTTGAAAGGAAGTGTTGTCACGCCACAACATAACTTTTTAGTTACTTTGAAACAGCCCTATGAAGAATTTGAAGAAATTGCGGCAAAATTATCAGTTGGCGTTGGACTATGTTTTTTAGGGTTATTATTGCTAATGTTGCTCCTGAACTTTATGGTATATCGTCAATTATGGAAGCCGTTTAATGGCATTATCGACAAATTAAGGGTATATCAAATTAATAAACAGTCTGAAACTTTCTTTCAGCCCGAAGCTACAGAGGAATTTAATTTACTAAGCCAGACGCTACAATTAATGATAGAGCGTATCGGTAAACAATTCCGTTTGCAAAAGCAGTTTACTGAAAATGCCTCTCACGAAATTCAAACGCCCATTGCGGTTATTTCTTTAGAGCTAGAAACCCTTTTGCAGTCAGATAATTTGCCTGAAAAAGAAATTTTGCATATTCAAAAATCTACCGAAGCACTTCAAAAAATTTCACAATTGAATAAATCTTTGTTATTGCTCACCAAGATAGAAAACAATCAGTTTTCAGAGGCTGTAGCAGTAGATATGAGTGTGCTTGTAAAAGGCCTCTTGAACACTTATCAGGCTTTTGCTGAACATCGGGGCATTGTCATCAAGAAGGAAATTCAGGACAATCAATATTTATTGATAAACCCGTATTTAGCAGAAATTTTGGTTGGTAATCTATTGAAAAATGCGATTCGATACAACCAAAAACAAGGAGAGATTAGCTGTATTTTACACCAAAATCAACTAATTATCAAAAACAAAGGCGAAGCATTGCCTTTTCCTGTTGAGCAACTCTTTCTACGTTTTGTAAAACACCCTAATCATCCAGAAGCTACCGGTTTAGGACTAGCCATTGTGCATCAGATAGCAGAATACTACGGTTTGAAGCTTTCTTATCAATTTAATGAACCTGAAAACGAGCATATTTTTGAAGTGGAATGGTAATGAAGTTTCTGTCTTCAAATTTCCTCCAAATTCATGTCATAGGTTTGTTCAAAAAATGGATTCAAATGAAACAAAAACTTTTATTCCTAACCTTGTTGATGATGTTCTCTTCAACATTTTTTGCACAAAATCTAAGTATTAACTTTAAACTAGAGGATTCTACAAATCATGAAGTCCTTATCGGAGCAAGTGTTCGCTTGCTAAACACAAAAAAAGCAATTGGTGGTTCGGCCGATGTCAATGGTTTGGTAACATTAAAAAACCTTCCCACTGGCAAACAGCTTTTTGAAGCTAGTTTTATTGGGTATGAAAAAAAGCAGATTGAAATTACGTTGCCTGTTTCTGAAGATAAACAACCTTTTGTTATCGCCCTTTCACCCTCTAAAGAAGACTTAGAAGAAGTGACCGTTACGGCTACTAGAACCAATTCTCGCATTGAAGATTTACCTATAAAAGTAGAGGTGCTTGGTCAAGAAGATATGGATGAAGAAAGTGCGGTAGTACCAGGGAATGTCGCTAGTATTCTCGGGGATATTTCTATTATTCATATCCAAAAAACTTCGCCTACCAATGGAAATCAAGCCATTAGAATGCAAGGTTTAGATTCAAAATATACACAGATTTTACGTGACGGAATTCCGCTCTTTGAAGGCTTTTCGGGTAATTTAGGCGTTTTGCAAATTCCACCTTTAGATTTACGACAAGTGGAAGTAGTAAAAGGCTCTGTTTCTACCCTTTATGGTGGTGGGGCAATAGGAGGAATGATTAATATTGTTTCAAAAACACCTACCTCTGAAACTCCAGAATTTACAGGTGTTTTAAATAGAAGTAACTTAAAAGAGACTAACCTAAATACGTATTATGCCCAGAAATTTGGAAAATTTGGTATGACGCTTTTCGCAGGTGTCACTGATCAAAAGGCGGTAGATGTAAACAATGATGGTTTTTCTGATAGTCCTTTAATAAAGCAGTTTTCTTTTCACCCACGCTTTTTTTATACCATTTCAGATAAAAGCAAAGTAAATGTAGGTTATTCATTTATCACTGAAAAAAGGGCTGGGGGCGTTGTGGAGGCTGTAAACCAAGAAAATAACACAGGTCCGCTTTTTGTTTCCGCCAACGATTTTCAACGCCATACGATGGACTATAATTTTAATCACGCTTTTTCAGACGATAATACTTTAACCATCAAAGGGGCTATTAGTACGTTTAATAGAAACTTTACTGAACAAAGTAAATTCTTTAAGGCAAATCAGACGTCATCATATACCGAAATCTCTGACTATTTGATTGCAGGTAAACATAAGGTAGTTTTAGGAGGAAACTTTACATTAGAAAATTTTAATAAACCTCAACTTGATAGTACTCAGCTAGTAAGTTATCAATACAATACCATTGGCTTTTTTGCTCAGGACGATTGGCAGTTATTCCCCAAACTTTCATTACAAACAGGTTTGCGTGTAGATAAGCATAATGTTTTTGGCACATTTGTATTACCACGAATTTCGTTGATGACTAAGCCGTCGGAACACTTTACGGTTCGTTGGAGTGTCGGAACGGGGTATAAAACGCCTAATGTGTTTGCTAACCAAACGCCAGCGAACAGTGTTACTAGTGTAAACTACTGGAACCTTAGTCCTTTAGATATTGGGATAAAACCAGAACATTCGGTGGGAAGTAATATAGATGTAGCATATTCTACGCATATTGGGGAAAAATTTTCCGTACAATTAGACCAAGCCTTCTACTATACCAATATTACGAATCCAGTCATTGCAGAGGCTTCAATTGGTAGCAATAATAGAACTCGCTTGACCAATGCAAATTATGATATTAACAGCATTGGTACAGATACCTATTTGCGATTAGAATATGATGCCATTGAATTTTATTTAGGGTATAATCATACCATTGCCAAACGTTCAGGCTCGGGCGAATCGGCTTATTTGCCATTCAGTCCGCAAGATAAATTTTCATTAACATTAGCGTATACGGTAGAAAATAAATGGCGTTTTGGAATAGAAAGCAGTTTTGTAGGTAGCCAATATTTATACGATAATCAACGAGTGAAAGATTATTCATTTTGGGCAGCGGCCATTGAGCGTAAATTTGGAGACCACCTAAGTTTGATATTAAATGCTGAAAATGTATTGAATATCAAACAGTCTGATTACGAGAGCGTTGTATCAGGAACACCTCAAAATCCATCATTCAAGCCAATTTGGGCACCCCAAGAAGGAGCAATCGTTAATTTGGCGCTGAAGTATAAATTGTAAGTTTAGACATATAAAAACACAAAAAACGCCATAAGATTCTTTATGGCGTTTCCAATTCACTTAAACTCTACATCTATGAAAAAACTCTCATATTCTTCCTAAAGCTCGCTCAATCATCTTAGCGAGGTCATTAATTTTTTTACATTTACCTAGCTCTCCATCAGCCAATTGTACTTGATATTCATTTTCAACAATCATTACCATTTCTAGAAATTCCATTTGATTCAAATCTAAATCTTCATAGATTCTAGTGTAGGGCTTTACCCTATGCGGTTTCACATAAAACGTTTTTGTTAAAAAACCTTGAATGGTGGTTAAGACTGAAGTATTCATAATGAAAAGAGTTAGTATGAGAAAATAAGCTTTTGATATTTTACTGTGTTACATCTTGTACATAGCACACGTTTCTAAGCTTTCAAGAAACAGTCGGGGCATTAGCCCCAACCGTTTATGTAAAACCAAATTTGTGTTGCTATTTTTTATTTCTTCCGAATTGGTACGATAAGCCCAAGGCAATATTAGCGTTCCCATTCGAGCCTTCAGTTTGAAAAGGCATTTGATAATTTGCTTCCAGTGTTCCAATCAGTCGGCGTGCTATCACATAGTTGAGGCCTGTTCTTACCAAACCAAAACCTTCAGCATGATGTCTTCTTTGATTATTATCGAAATCAAATGCAGGCATTGCTCCAGAGAATCGGCGATTATACCTACCAAAGCCATTGCCACCAATACCTACTCCAAGTCCAACGTAAGGTTGTAAACGTTTGCTTTTGAAGGGCATCCAATTCAATCCTAAAGACGTTTGTACTTCTGGGAAATCATTGCCTCTGCTTGCATTATCTTGAAATTGCCCAATGATTGAAAAACGATTTGAAATACCATATTCCACTCTTAATCCTAGTGTTCCACCTACAGAATTTCGTCCACCATCAAATGAAAATATACTTCCACCGATTACACCAAGCCTTAAAAAAGCTGGTTTTAATATATTAAAAGGTTTTTTAGTGGTATCGCTAGATACTTTTTTTACGACTACTGTGCCAAAAATCGGCTCGTTAGGGGTAGTATTCTGAGCATTGGTTTTAAAAACAGCAGTCAGAATGAACATCAGCATCAGTACTTTAATTGAATTATTCTTCATTTTTTTACTATAAACAAATAGTGGTTATTTTTTAACAAAAAGATATACACCCCGACTTTTTAAAGAAAAATCAGGCACGGAAACTTATAATATGTGAAACGCTAAATCTTAATTACCAAACCTATAAAATAATCCAAGCCTAGCACCTAAAGTAGCCGGAGCATTTAAAGGGTTAGGGTTTTTTAATGCTTGGGTCTGATAATTTATTTCTGCACTGGCTACTAAATGTTTT
Source organism: Arcicella sp. GW458-12-2-14-TSB2 (assembly GCF_059423785.1). NCBI lineage: Bacteria > Pseudomonadati > Bacteroidota > Cytophagia > Cytophagales > Flectobacillaceae > Arcicella > Arcicella sp. GW458-12-2-14-TSB2. The sequence continues at coordinate 14,935 of NZ_JBWKYN010000061.1, forward strand.
GAAAATTGATACGTTGCCCCAACGTTGCCCCCTAACAAATTGGCAATGGATGCTTGTTTGTTAGAGGTACTTTGATTGTTCGTTGGGTCTTCATAATAGTAATTGATATTATATTGATTAGGTATTTGAATGCTCCAGTTTACTCCAAAATATGGTTTGAAGTTTTGATTAAATAACAAATTGTATCGTAGCCCCAACCCAACTTGATAAGCGCAAAATTGAGGTACATCAACTTTTTTTAATGGCTTTTTGCCACCTCCACCACCGCCTCCGCCTATTCCAAAGCCCCCGTCAAAAGACCCGAAGCCCTCTTCTCGGTGGTTCTCGAAAAAGAGATCGTTTTTCTGTAAATCAATCACTACCCCCCAACGTTCTAAGCCTTTGCTATTATGATAACCCAGAACGGTTCTTATCCCTATTTGAGTACCTCCTCCGCGTTCTAAAAAATCACCACTTGGCATTTGAATACCACCCAACGCACCAATTGAGACCGACTTTGGAATAATCGAGAAATGATTTTCCATCACTAATGAATCTTCCTCCATTGCTACTGATTTAAAAGATTCAATCAAGTTTTTTTTGTCGAGAGACGAAGTAGCTAAAATCGGGCTTTTAAAATTTAATTTATTCATACCCATATACTTTTCTCTTTCTATAATAGATTGTTCTCCAGTAGTTTTATTATCATATTTTTCGAAGTAAGCTTTGTCTTGGTTATTGGTAAATTTTTCACTCGTACTGGGTACTTGTACAATTGTTTTAGTGACGAATACTTTTTGATAAATCGTATCATAAACAATTGTTTTTTGGATAATAGTATCAGGTTTGCTAGAATACTTTGAATGTACTTCTACTAACCTATTTTCCAATTCTTTTACTTTTTGTTGGGTTTGGTTTAAGTAATGATACAACACTGCCGAAACGCCAAACATAATAGTGGCTATTGATGGTATCGCCCACATCAGTCGGGTCAGTTTCCGTTTTAAATCGTTTCTTTCCAAACGTCCTTCCATTTCCCGCCAATCACTCCCCGCAAAATTGGGAAGCTGCGAACCAAACAGTCGGTCAAAATCTTGTTCATCCATGATTTCAGTGCTTTATTAACCAAAGATAATTATCGTTTTACAGACGGCTTTTTCATCCATTGTTAATCAATAATTAGTGTGTACATATTAAAAATTATTAGTTAAAATCAGTTCTTGTAATTTTTTTCTAGCCTTATGAAGGTTAGAGAGCGAAGTGCCAATTGAAATATTCAGCATTTCGGCTATTTCTTTGTGTTCATATCCTTCAATAACGTGTAGGTTAAATACAGTTCTATAAGCAGGGGGTAGTTGCTGAATGAGTGTAGCAATTTCTTCCACCGAAAACTTTCCAAATAAATCCATTTCCATACCCATTTCCGATGCTTCAACAAGCTCGGCCGTAGGTATTTCTTGATGCGATTTACGAAGATGGTTAATACATGTATTTACCAAAATTCTTTTGAACCAACTCACGAAAGGATAATCGGGTTTATATTGATCTATATTGGTAAATACTTTCATAAAACCATCATTTAATAATTCTCTAGATGTATCAAGGTCTGCTACATAACGAATACAAACTGATAAGCCATACCTATAAAAGCCTTCATAAAGCTCTCGCTGTGCGTTTCGATCATTCTTTCGGCACTGTTTTAGTATATGTAGTAGTTGTTCTGTCCTCATCTGTAAAAGAATACACCAATTGTTTCCTTCATATTGCTTTGGATGAAAAAATAATTAAAAATATTTTTTTTCATCTAAACAGTACCTATTATTCAATAACCACTTCAAATAAATTCATCATTTCTCACGGAAAAGTAAACACAGAATTACGTTTAGATACTACTAATAAAAAATTATTGCTAAAAAAAACTATTCAAACAGTTTTATAAATAAAAAGGGTGCTAAATTTATGAATTTAAACATCCTATTCAATAATTAAAAATAGTTGCTATTTTTTAATTATTTGGCACAATTTTGGATGCTTTTAAAGGGGATATTCATTTCTAAAATGAAAAAACAAACCTATTTGTCTCTTTTTATAGCACTACTAATAGTTTTTTTTGAATACAAGTAATTTGTTTAGTATAGGGTATGCCTATAACTAAACAATAAATAACAACTTGATGCCTCATCATTTAGCAGCATTAAATGAAGCACAAGGATTGAAATGAGCTACCATATATACTAATTCAATTTGATTGGGACCTAAATTGTTCAAAACGTATTCCAACATACAAATGGACAATCTACTAACTGTACAAATAATGACTCAAATTTTTTACCAAAGCAACTCGGTTTATAAAAGTAAAAAACTAATGCAAACAAGTTTGTTTAATTGGTTTAATAACTACCCTTCGAAAGTAGTTGCCAAAAATCGTGCATTAAAAAACGACTTTAATTTTTCAAAATCGTTTTTTGCTATGTTATCATTATTAACTAGTTCTAGTACACAAAACAACCGCCATGCAATGGCTGTTTGTCGTGCTTTTATTGGGATAATATTTCTATCATTCACTTCATCATTTAATACTGTTGCTGCTTTGCCCGATTTATCAGTAAGCACAACCATAAGCAATCAAAGCCCCGTTGTTGGTGCTGATCTCATTTATACTATTAAGGTTAAGAACATCAATCCAGATAAAGCTACTGGAGTAGAATTAACCAATACGCTACCAGCAGGCGTTACTTTCAAATCATTTAATGTTAATGGAGTCGGTACTGCCACTACGACAACAGCTAGTGGTGTAACGTCTGTAATATGGAATGTAGGCGAAGTGGCAGGAAGTACTGAACTTACGATGTTAGTAGTAGCTACTGTCACTAAAAGAGGGTTTTGGTACAATATCGCAGAGATTACAAAAGAAACAGAGCAAGATACCGATTCAACCCCTAATAATCATTTGATTTTAGAAGATGATCAAGATGGCACTTGCTTTTCTATAGAAGAGTTTTTTTATACTGGAGACGAATATGTAACACAAATACCAACAGGTTTTACCAATATTGTTTGGACTAAAAAAGTAGGAGCAACTGGTACGCCAGTAATTGTTACAAGTACTACTCCTGATGTCACACTTTTAGCAGATGGTAACATTAGAATAACAAATGTTACAGATTATACAGAATATGCTTTTACAGCTACCAATGGGCGTTGTCCAGTAAATGGTTGTTGTGCTTTTAAATTTACACCAGGCTTGTTTGGTTCTATTGGTAGTATCGTTTGGAATGATGTCGACGGCAATAGTATTAAAAATACAAGTGAAACAGGAATAAATGGTATTACAGTAGAATTATACGATGCTACAGACAATACCTTATTGGCAACTGATGTTACGGCTAATGGAGGAAAATATTTGTTTAGTAATTTAATGTCGGGTTCTTACAAAGTTAAATTCATTTTACCGACAGGAAGAAGCTTTGTAACACCAAATGCCCCAGGCAGCAACTCAACAAACGATTCTGATGCTGGCGTAGGTGGTTTTAGTAATACTATCGCAATTGATGTGACAAAACCAGTTGGCGATGTTGGCAGAGATAATTTAACAATTGATGCTGGTATTGTTGCTAACTGTATTATTGGGACAGGGACATTAACAACAACAACTCCTAGCATCTGTTTACCAGCGGCTGGTGGACAAGTAGTACTTGCTGCTTCTACAGGAGTATCACCTGTAGTGCCTGCTGGTTTCTCCGTAAACTATATCCTTACAAAAGGCTCTACTAATACTATCCAACAGATTAGTAACACACCATCATTTTCTGTGGCGCTTCCTGATGCTTACAAAATCTTTACGTTAGTATATAATGCTAATTCAAGCAGTAGTAACTACTTGAATTTATCAAATATAATTTTTGGGGTTACTAAAGCAAGCGATTTAGCAACTACGATAAATACGAGTAGTACCATATGTGCGCAATTAGATGCAACGGGTGTTAGCTTCAATGTTAATACAACTCCTGCTGCTCCTTTTATCTTGGGTACTACCATTTGTTCAGGTGGAACTGTAACCTTAGGAACACCGGGCGTAACCGACCCAGTTTTTCAATGGTTTACTTCTGCTACTGCAACCACTCCTTTTGCAACGACTTCATCAATAACAGTATCGCCTTCGGTTACAACTACTTATTTTTTAAGTATTGTTAATAGTTCAGCAACTGCTTGTCCTAGTGAAAAAGCATCTGTGACGGTAGCTGTTAATCCTAAGCCAGCTACTCCAACAGTACGTGCAACGCTTACTAATAATTGTGCCATCAATGCTACAAGCGTAAACTTAGCCGACGCTATTACTAGTACAGTATCAACAGGCGGAACTTTTGAATGGCATACTGCTAATTCTACGACTTCACCTGTTATTTCAAATCCTACAGCGATAGGGGCAGGGTCGTATTTCCTTTTCGAGAAATCAAGTAATGGTTGTTATAGCGACGGAGCTATGGTGGTTGTAAATATTACGACTTGTCAATGTACCAATCCACCCGCTGTTAGCTTAACTGCTCTTTTACCAATTTGCGGAGGAACGTCAACGCCAGTACAATTGAATGCAATATTAAGCGGAGGTGCAACGAGTGGGGTATGGACTACAGACGGAACAGGTACTTTTGATAATGCCGCTAGCCTTACTGCAAAATATACACCATCAGCTGCGGATGTGATTGATGGTTCTATCATATTGAGTTTTAAAACCAATGACCCAGACGGAGCTATTCCGCTTTGTAATGCAGCATTGGCAAATACAATTTTAACGATTAAGGCAAAACCTGCTGCACCTGTTAATTTAAAGAGCGATACCCTTATTTGTTTAGGTAGCTCAACCAAATTATTTGCTGTGAGTGCTGGCAATACGATTAAATGGTATAGTTCAGCGACAAGCACTACACCAATTGGCATTGGTTCAGACTTAGGATTTTCTGTAACGCCAACGATTGAAGGAACTGTAACTTATTTTGCTGAAGCAACTAGTTCTGAAGGATGTGTGAGTGACCGTACCTCCATTTCATTTAAAGTATCAAAATGTTTCACAGATTTGGCGGTAGTAAAAACCGTAATCTCATCACCAGATGCTAGGACAACGCCTTCTTATTTATTAGGGCAAGAAATTTCATATACTATTGACGCAAGAAATATTGGGAATATTAATGCTGATAATGTAACATTAACAGATATTTTACCACAAGGAGCCACTTTTGTGAGTGCCATTCCTGCGGGTCAATATAATAGTAGTACTGGAGTTTGGAATGTGGGTAGCTTATCAGAAGGGTCGAATAAAATACTTTTAATAAATGTAAAACTTAGCAAAATAGGGGCAGTAGTTAACACGGCAACAATCACTGGAACAAATGATGACCCAAGTAAATTGGCTAATAATACATCATCAGTCACAGTAAACGTAGTAGAAAGAGCTGATTTAAGTTTGGCCAAATCGGTTTCAAATTCAATACCGCATGTTGGCGATACGCTCACGTATTCATTAAATGTAAACAATGCGGGCCCTAATACTGCTACTAATGTTGAAGTGAAAGATGCTTTGCCATCAGGATTGGCATTTTTATCAAGTAGCGATGTAACGCATAGTTCAGGAGTTGTTACAGGAGTAGTAGCAAGTATTGCGAGTGGTTCTTCTAAACAATTTTCTTTCAAAGTAAAGGTGCTATCAGCAGGGAATATTACAAACAGTGCTGAAATTACAAAATCAGATCAGCCAGACCCAGATTCAACACCGGGTAATGGAACCAATAATAATGAAGATGATAGAAGCGCTGTCAGCATTACTGTCACAGAAGTATGTAACTTAACTGCACCAGTAATCACAGCAACAAACAGTGTTATCTGTCTGAACGGACAAACTACCTTAACAGCTACTGGCTGTACAGGTTCTACTATCGTGTGGAGTTCAGGGCAAACAAATGTGGTTTCAATAACAGTTAGCCCAACAGTCAGCAGAACATATACAGCTTATTGCCAAAAGGATGCTTGCCAAAGCCCTGCATCAAATGTAATGAGCATCACAGTAACGAATATTGCAGCACCAACTTTAATTGCTTCACAAAGTACTATTTGTTCGGGCGAATCATCGGTGCTTACAGCTACTGGTTGTAGCGGAGTAGTAGAATGGCAAGTAGCAGGTTTACCAACAGGAAATACGTTAACGGTAACGCCTAGCTCTTCACAAACATTTACAGCCAAATGTAAAGCATCAGGTTGCGAAAGCGCATTAGCAGCTATCAACATTATCGTTACACAAAAACCGAATGCTCCTGATATTTTAGCGGAGAAAACAGAAATATGTCCTTCAGAATCCATTACATTAACTGCGTTAAATTGTAATGGAGCGATAAGATGGAATACAGGACAAACAACAACTACTATATTAGTAACACCGACTGTATCAACAAGCTATAGTGCTGTTTGTACTATCAATGGTTGTATTAGTAATGCTTCTGCCTCGAAAGTTATCAACGTAGTGCCTATTCCAGCACCAACAATACGCACGACTGCTACATCTGTTTGTCCAGGAGGCTCAGTAACATTAACAGCGGATGGTTGTAATGGAACAGTCACTTGGTATTATGATGATAAAACTGCTACAGGAGCAAGCCTTACAGTGACACCGACTAAATCAACGTCTTATGCTGTTACTTGTAGTACTGCTTTTTGTACATCAATAAAATCAGTTCAAACGGTGATTACCGTTGAGAACCCAGCGATACCAGTCATTACTTCGGCAACTTCAAACATCTGTTTAGGAAGTGCAGTACAACTGACAGCGACTGGTTGTAGCGGTACGGTCAATTGGTCTGATGGCCAGAAAGGTGCAATAGTTTCGGTTTCTCCAACTGTTACAACAGCCTATACTGCTACTTGTAGTATCGGACTTTGTACAAGTGCTGCATCTTTAATCAGAACTATTACAGTTACATCAGCATCAGCACCAGTTATTACATCAGACAAAACAACTATCTGTTTGGGACAAGCCATTACTTTAAGTGCGACAGGTTGTGCTGGTACTATAAGATGGTCTGATGGAACAACGGGACTGCCTAAAGTTATTGTACCAACTGCTAACATAAAATATACTGCTACTTGCGAAAGCTCACCTTGTATTTCCCCTCAATCTAATGAGTTATCGTTTATCGTAAATACTACTCCAAGTATTGTGAGTCCAGTTACTACGAACACGATTATTGCAACAGGAGCAACTGCTGACTTAACAAAACTAGTGACCAGTACGGCGCCAACAGGAACGACATTAGTATTTAAAACAACTAGCTCGCCAACAACGAATACAGTCTTAACTCCAACGGCTGTTGGAATAGGTACTTATTATGCCTTCTATCAATCGGCTGATGGATGTTATTCAGCAGGAACTAGAATAATTGTATATGATCAAGCAACTGTAGCTGATGCAGATGTGGCAATTAAGATTGATGCTGATAGAACACTTGCAAAGCTGAATGAAAATATCAATTTCTTGATTTCGGTGACTAACAACGGACCAAGTACGGCAAGGAATATCATCATTACTAATCCTCTACCAGGTGGTTTAGAATTTGTTTCAAGTTCTAATGGATTAACCGTTTCGGGAGATAAAATCGTGATTAGCTTCGATTCCTTAATGAAAGATCAGGTAAGAACATTTGCTTATGTAGGCAAGATGAAAGGAACAGCAACAATTATCAACCCTGCTTCTGTTACTTCATTAAAAGACCCTAATCTTACAAATAATTCTTCTTCAGTAACGATTAATGGAGAAAATGCTGATTTGAGTTTAATAAAAGCTGTATCAAATCTTACGCCGCATGTTGGCGATACGCTTACTTATACCTTAACTGTTAATAATGCTGGACCAAATACTGCAACCAACGTTGAAGTGAAGGATATAATACCAGCAGGGATGGTATTTGTATCAAGCACTAATACAACTCATACTTCTGGAATTATTACAGGAACAAGTGTTAGTATTCCGAGTGGCTCATCACAGGTATTTACTTATAAAGTAAAAGTGCTTACAGCTGGTACATTTACTAGCGCTGCTGAAATTACAAAATCTGACCAACCTGACCCAGATTCGACGCCAGCAAATGGAACGAATAATAATGAAGATGATAAAAGTTCAGTGACGATTACGGTAACGGAATTATGTAACCTAGTAGCACCAGTTATTACATCAGATAAAACAACTATCTGTTTGGGACAAGCGATTACTTTAAGTGCAACAGGATGTGTAGGAACTATTAGATGGTCTGATGGAACAACGGGACTGCCTAAAATCATTGTGCCAAATGCTAATATAAAATATAGCGCTACTTGTGAAAGTCTATCTTGTATTTCACCACAATCAAATGAATTATCATTTGTAGTGAATACTACTTCAAATATAGTTACTCCAGTTACCATTAATAGTACCATTGCAGTAGGAGCAACCGCTGACTTAACAAAACTAGTTACTAGTACGGCACCAACAGGAACGACATTAGTATTTAAAACGACAAGTTCGCCAACGACGAATACAGTTTTAACACCAACGGCTGTAGGAATTGGTACTTATTATGCATTCTATCAGTCGACTGAGGGATGTTATTCGGCAGGAGCGAGAATTATTGTTGATAATGGCACTACAACTCCGAGTGCTGATGTAGCTATTACGATTGTTTCAGATAAAGCAACTGCAAAACTTAATGAAAATATCAATTTTACGATTTCAGTTAAAAACAATGGTCCGAATACAGCAAGGAATATCGTAATTAGCAACCCTTTCCCAGCTGGTATAGACTTAATTTTAATTCCTGCAGGATTAACAATATCGGGAGGCAAAATCGTAATTAACTTAGATTCATTAGAAAAAGATCAGACAAAAACGTTTACTTATGTAGCCAAAATGAAAGTAACAACCGCAGTGACAAACCCTGCTTCTGTTTCTTCATTTAATGATACTAACCCTGCTAATAACAATTCTTCTGTAACTGTTAATGGTGAAATCACAACGGTAGATTCATGTAGAGTAGGGCTGGCAATGGCAGTGACCAATACTGTATCGGTGTCGAGTGGTGTTTATAATGTTACTTATCAATTAATTGCTAAAAACTTCTGTAAAGACACACTTAAAAATGTAAGCCTAACCAATAATTTGGCTACTACTTTTAAAACTCCGACGTCGGCAATTATCATTAAAAAACCAACATTGGGAGCTGGCTCTAAATTAACTGTGAATAATAATTTTGGATTGTTAGATTCCAATATAGTTAATTCTGCTACAAGCTATATGCTTCCTGGGGCAGTAGATACAGTAACTTATATTGTTCAGGTTACAACCAATGGAGAGACTGGTCCATTTAATAGTCAGGCTCAGATAAGTGGTAAACGCCCTACCAATGAGGTGCTTACTGCGAAGTCTAGTAATGGTACAAATGTTAATGCCAATCCAAGTGTAACACAGGTAACTTTAGGTAACTCTACTACCATAATTGGATTAGCGAAAGAATTGGTTAGTGCTAGTTTGAAAAGAGTTTCACAGAATGTTTGGACAGTTCCTTATAGAATCAAAGTAGTTAATATGGGAACAAATAATATTACCAGACTCAATGTAAGAGATAGCCTCGGTGTTGTTTTTGTAGCGAAAGGAGCAACGATAGTGGCAAAACCAACCGTAACAACAACCAAGGCTGGTATAGCAATTAATCCAAACTATAATGGAATAGGGGCTAATAGTAATTTATTAGTGGATTCATTAAGTTCGCTTGCCAAAGGAGATTCAGCTATTATCAATTTAACGGTTACGATAAATGTAGCAGCGGCAATGGATTCTGTGTTTAACAACGTAGCGATAGGAACAGGACTTGGCTCTGATAATAAGTCATACACAGATGTTTCAACGAATGGAACTAATCCAGATGGAAACGGTGATTTGAATCCGTCAAATGATAATGTAGCAACACCAGTGGTGCTAACAAAAGGAGCTTCTAATGTAAAAGCATCGATTGGCGTTTCATTATCAGCAGTGACTGATACTAGTCCTCAATCAGATGGTTCATACAATGTTACGATGACATTAATTGCCAAAAACTATGGTAATGTACTCCTTAAAGATATTGCTCTAAGTAATGATTTGACAACAACAATTGGTAGCCAAGTAGCGGCTTGGTCTATTTTAGGAAGACCTACTTTAGTAAGGGGAGCAAATGCTGCATTAAATCTCAAATTTAATGGAAGATTAGACTCCTTACTTACCGTTGATTCTACAACAGCATTACTTCCTGGTGATAGTATCGTAATCCAGTACACCATTAATATTACCAAAAATGTATTAATAGATACGCTTCATACAAATGCATATGCTAAGGCAATGACTGAAGATAATCTTACTCAGGTAACGGACTCTTCTGTGAATGGAGAAAATCCTGATCCAAACAATGATGGAAACCCATTGGAGTCTTCGCCAACGCCAATTATCATACCAAATACAACGCCGCCTACAAAACCAGTATCTATTCCGCATGGTTTCTCACCGAATGGGGATGGAGTTAACGACACTTTTGTGATTGATGGTGTCAACTCAGATGAAAGGGCTGCTGTAGAAGTATATAATCGTTGGGGAAGTTTGGTTTATGTTTCTGAAGATTATAAAAATGATTGGGACGCAAGACCAAACACAGGCGTAAGTTTAATTGAGAAAGGAATGGGTTTACCATCGGGTACGTACTTCTATAAAGTAACAATATATAAAAGAGCAACAGGAGAAAAAGTAGCATTACCGGCGGGTGTAGAACCTGTGCGTTATATGACTATTTCTCGATAAATCATTCATTGTAGCCATTCGATAGAATGGCTACAATAAGCATCACTTTATTTAATCTTACTAGCAGAATAGAATCAATTCTGGTAATTATAAAATCTTAAATTTGAATAGCATGAAGCTCAAAGGTTTCCTTTCAAGAATTAAATATGTGACAGCATTATTGTTCACCATAACAGCTGTCCATTCTATTCAGGCACAGCAAGAGGTTCAATACTCACAATATATGTTCAATATGTTGCCAATAAATCCTGCTTATGCAGGAAGCCGTGATGTATTGAGTGCCACTGTAGTACATAGACAGCAATGGATAAATATTACGGGAGCACCTACTACGCAATCATTTTCAGTTGATAGTCCGATAAATGGAGAGAAAGTAGGAGTAGGTTTTCAAGCCTACAATGATAACATCGGGGACTTTAGGAATGTGGGTTTATACGGTTCTTATGCCTATAGAATAAAAGTAACGCAAAGAGCAACCTTAGCCATGGGACTTCAAGCTGGCGCAACGAGTATTTCTGGAAACCTAACACAAACATTATTAACTCAAACAGGTGACCAAGCTTTTACTTATTCTTTCAATAAATGGTTACCTAATTTTGGAGCGGGCATTTATCTAAGTGATGACAGGGGTTATATAGGGTTTTCGTGTCCGAGTTTAATGCGAAATAGATTGATAGATGCTGAAGCAGGTAAATCTGGAGATTCAGTAACAAGGCAAGAACGCCACTATTTTTTGATGATGGGGTATGTTTTTCCGTTAGGTCGTTCATTTACGTTAAAACCATCAGTTTTATCTAAAATGACGCGTGATGTGGCTTCATTTGATTTAAATGTAAACCTATGGTTTAATGATAGATTTGCTCTTGGTTGTTCATGGAGGACTAATAATTTGAAATTTTCGTCTCCTTTTACTAATCAATATGGTGATGCAGTGATAGGAATGCTAGAGGTTCAAGCTACTGATCAAATTCGTTTTGGATATGCTTATGATTATGCAATAAATGGGTTGAAAAATATACAAAAAGGTTCTCATGAATTTATGCTTCGTTATGAATTTGGGTATCGTAAAACGAAGATACTTACGCCACGATACTTTTAATCAAGCAATATACGAGCATTATATCTAAGCAATATGCTTAGATAAGAACCAAAATTGTAAAGAAACCTCCTAGTAATACTATAGATAGTAAAATATTTAAAACGATGATTAATTTGAATAAAATTATACTCTGTTTGTGTCTGATGTTGTTTGCAACAGTTGGGGCTATTGCGCAAACTTTAAAGGATGCCGAATATCAATTCAAACAGATGAGTTACCTAAATGCCTCTGAAATGTTTGAACAGGTATTAAAAGGTAAGTTATCTGATGTAGACCGTCAAGCTGCTTTAATTAAATTGGCTTATTCATACAGACAAATGCGTGATTCACAAAACGCTGAAAGAATTTATCGTGAGCTAGTTTCAAAAGGTGGGGCATTCACAGGAGCAGACTCTAAAGTATATTTATACTATGCACAAGCGTTGGCATCAAACGGTAAGTATAAAGAAGCTCAGGAGGTTTATGAGCAGTATGCTAAAATTGAAATAGCTGATACAAGGAGCGGAGGATTTCAAAGGTTATATAAAAATGTAGATGTTTTAAATAAAAATGCTAGTTGCTATAAAATAGACTATTTATCATTGAATACCGATCACGCTGATTTTAGTCCGATGTATTATAAAAATGGCTTGGTTTTTAACTCAAGTAGGGTAAATGAAATAGGCCTAAAAAGAATATTTAGTTGGGATAATTCACATTTTTTGGATATGTATTATCTCAGTGATATCAATCAATTAACGACGACAACACCAGCAGGTTTGGGAAGTTCGGCGGATGATAAATTGAAAATTAAGAAAAGAGGGGCAGGAGTAGGCGAGGATGAATATACTCCTCCAACAGCCAATGATAGTAAAACGATAGGTACTTATAGTGGTTCTAATATTTATAGAAACTTTGTAGAAACTCCTGGTGTAAAAACAGAAAGTTTTAGTAAAAGCCTTAACACAAAATACCATGAAGGCCCAATGACTTTTACGAGCGATGGGAAGAAAGTGATTTTTACGAGGAATAATTACAACAATGGTAAATACAAGACGTCTAGTGATAAAATCAACAAATTAAAAATATATACGGCTGATTTAAAAAATAATGAATGGCAAAATGTTAAAGAAGTCCCTTTTGATAACAACGATTATTCTACAGGTCACCCGGCTTTAACCAAAGATGATAAATTAATGTATTTTGTATCAGATATGCCTGGGGGGTATGGTGGTACAGACATTTATGTGTGCGAATATCAAGATGGAAAATTTGGGAAACCCATCAATATGGGACCAATTATTAATACTGTAGGGAATGAAATGTTTCCCTTTGCAGATGAAAGAGGAAATTTATACTTTGCTTCAGACGGTCATCCCGGTCTTGGTGATTTAGATATTTTTTATGTAAAATTATCAGGCATGAGTGCAGTGAGCAACGTGTCTAATATGGGAATGCCCATTAATTCAAGTAAAGATGATTTTGGATTGATTACTGACGGTGAACGTAAAACAGGCTTTTTTTCTTCAAATCGTAAACGTGGAGGAACAGATGATGATATTTATCGTTTTACGCGTGAATGTGATGAAAAACCAGAATGTCAGGAGCTTCAAGTAATTGTATATGATGCAGATTCAAAAATGCCTTTGGATAATTCAGATGTTGAAGTTTTGAGTGATGGTAAATCTGTGATGAAAAAAACAGATTCAAACGGAGGCTTTAAAATTTGTATAGACTTGAACAAAGAATATAAGTTTAATGCCAGCAGAGATAATTATTTGCCTAATTCAGTTTCTTTTATAACTCTTGAAAGTAATTTATTAAAAGCATTAGACATTCCTCTGATGAGAGTAGGAATTGATGATACCTCAAATGTTGCTAAAGCTATAAATACCTCACCATGTGCGACAACGAAAATTATAAAAGGTAGAGTAACTGCAAGCAAAAATAAAGCCTCATTAGGTGGTGTTAAAGTAACGTTGACCAATGAATGTGACCAAACTGTTCAAACAGTTATTACAGGTCCGAATGGGCTTTACCAATTTGAGATTTGTGAAGGATGTGAATATACTATTGATGCTGCCAAAGACCATTTTGCGAGCAAGGGAAATAAAATAGAAAAAGTGGGTGTGAATGATCCAGCGGAAATCAATAGTAATTTAACGATGTTTGAAGAAGGTGATGTGATAGCGTTAGATAATATTTATTACAACTATACGAAGTATGATATTCGTCCTGATGCAGCTGTAGAGTTGAATAAATTATTGAGATTGATGCGACGTTATCCAAATATGAGAATCGAAGTGCGTTCGCATACCGATAGTAGAGCTACGACAGCATTTAACCAAAAACTTTCAGAAAATCGTTCAGCTTCTGTTGTTCAGTATTTAGTTAAAAGAGGTATCGCAGCTGACAGATTTGAAACTTCTGGTTATGGCGAAACACAATTATTGAATGAATGTGCTGATGGTATAGAATGTACAGAAGAACAACATCAGATAAACAGACGTTCAGAATTTAAGATTATAAAATTAGAATAAAGAGATAAGATAAATGCAAAAACATGAGTCATCCCGAATTTTGTGGATGGCTTGCCAAATAAAAACCTCCTTGTTTATTTTGTGAATTACGACAA